>CAJBHE010000067.1 GCA_903952885.1 uncultured Burkholderiales bacterium | reverse complement strand
GGTGCTTACAACGCACACGCTTTGGCGTGTTGGTGCGCGCAGCCACGCAAGACCGCGAGATGTTGGGTGCTTTGGGCGTGAACCCGCGCCACTTGTTCACGGCTGTATTTACACTGGGCTGCGCCTTGGCAGGCTTGGGCGGCGCACTGCAACTGCCGCGCGAGCCCGCTCACTTAGGGCTGGACATGGCCACCATTGGTGATGCGTTTGTGGTGGTCGTGGTGGGCGGCATGGGCTCCATCCCCGGTGCTTTTGTAGCGGCCTTGTTGATTGCCGAAATCAAAGCGCTGTGCATCGCGGTGGGCACGGTCGACATTTTTGGGGTGTCGTTTGCGTTTTCCAAACTCACACTCGTGGCCGAATTTTTGGTGATGGCTGCGGTGTTGATGGTGCGACCTTGGGGCTTGCTGGGCAAACCACAAAGTGCGCCGCGCATCAGCACAAAGCAAGAAGCGCCGTTTTCTTTGGGCAGCGTTCGTTCACAGTGGGTGTGGCTGTGTATTGGTGCGGCATTGCTTGCACTGCCTCTGTTCACTACTGACTCACCATACACATTGGTGTTGGGTATTGATTTGCTCATCGCTGCTTTGTTCGCGGCTAGCCTTCACTTCATCATGGGGCCCGCGGGAATGCATTCGTTTGGCCACGCGGCTTACTTTGGCGTTGGTGCGTACGCAGCCGCGCTGCTGGTATTGCGTGCGGGCGTGTCGAGCGAAGCGGCTTTGTTACTGGCCCCACTTGTCAGCGGGCTGGTGGCTGCGCCCATCGCGTGGTTTGCGGTGCGTTTGTCGGGCGTGTACTTGGCCATGCTGACTTTGGCATTTGCACAAATTGTGTGGTCCATCTGTTTTCAGTGGGACGACTTTACGGGCGGCAGCAACGGCATCACCGGCGTGTGGCCTAGCGAATGGTTGCAAGACAAATCTTCTTACTACTGGCTCACGCTTGCGCTTGTGTCGCTCAGCGTGATGGCGCTACGCCGTGTGCTGATGTCGCCCCTCGGCTACGCCCTGCGTGCCAGCCGCGACTCGGTGGGCCGGGCCGAAACCATGGGCCTGCATGTGGTGCGCGTGCAGTGGCTGGGCTTTGTGATCGCTGCCGGTTCTGCAGGTTTGGCCGGCGCACTGTTTGCGTTTTCAAAAGGCAGCATCTCGCCCGATGTGTTGGGCGTGAGCAAGTCGGTCGACGGTTTGGTCATGGTGCTGCTGGGCGGTGTGCACACGCTGGTTGGGCCACTCGTCGGCGCAGTGACGTTCACTGCGCTGCAAGACAGCTTGGCCCGCAGCACCGACTATTGGCGTGCTGTGTTGGGTGGCAGCATGTTGCTGATGGTGCTGGTGTTTCCGCAAGGCATTGCTGGCTCGGTGCAAGCGCTATGGCAACGTTTGCGAAAGGTTGTCGCATGAGCTTGTTGAAAGTACAGCACTTGCACAAAGCCTTCGGCGGCAACCAAGCCGTGAGCGATGTGTCTTTCAATTTGCAGAAAGGCGAGTTGCTTGCCCTAATCGGCCCGAACGGCGCTGGCAAATCCACCACCTTCAATTTGGTCAACGGCCAGCTCGCGCCTGACAGCGGCGGCATTACTTTGGGTGGCGTGTCGCTGCTAGGCCGCAAACCGCATGAATTGTGGCGCATGGGCGTGAGCCGCACATTTCAAATTGCACAAACTTTTGGCTCGCTCACCGTGGCTGAGAACGTGCAAATGGCGTTGTTGTCGGCTGATGAAAAATCCCTCGCGCCTTGGCAACGGGCCACACACTACCGGCGTGCAAATGCACTGCAGCTGCTTGATCAAGTACAGCTAGACACCCAAGCCAATCGCCCCTGCAACGCGCTGGCTTACGGCGATGTGAAGCGCCTTGAACTAGCGATGGCTTTGGCGAACGAGCCACGCTTGCTGCTGATGGACGAGCCCACCGCAGGCATGGCCCCCGATGAACGACATGCGCTGATGGCGCTCACGCGCAGCTTGGTGAATCAACGCGGCGTGGCCGTTCTTTTTATCGAGCACAGCATGGACGTGGTGTTTGAACACGCCGACCGCGTGCTGGTCATGGCGCGGGGCGCACTCATCGCGCAAGGCACGCCAGCGCAGGTGCAAGCAGACGCGCAAGTGCAGACGGTGTATTTTGGCAGTGGCAAAACGTTTGGTGCTTCTCATAATTCACAGGCAACGCCCGCAGACAAATACGCCCAAACGGCGGCGAACGATGCTTCACCAACACCTTTCACACCAAAGGCCGTTTCATCTCTGCTTGCAGTGCAAGGCTTGAACGCTTGGTACGGCGCAGCTCAAGTGGTGTTTGATGCGCAGCTTCAGGTGCAGCGCGGCGAAGTGGTGGCACTCGTTGGTCGCAACGGTGCTGGCAAGTCGAGCACGCTCAAGGCCATCATGGGCCTCATGCCGCAACGCACGGGCTGCGTGGTGTTTGCGGGGCACGACATCTCCAGCGCTGAGCCTTATCAAGCCGCACGCTTGGGTCTTGGCTTTGTGCCCGAAGACCGTCGCATCTTCACTGACCTAACCGTTCTAGAAAACTTGCAGCTGGGCGTACAAGCAGCTCGGCATTTGGCCAACGGATCGAGCGTCATGGAGGCCTATGCGACCTCCAGCTTTCCAGCTTTAGAGCATTGGTCACTCGAGCATATCTTTGCGCTGTTCCCTAACCTTGCCAACATGCAACAACGTCCCGCCAGTCACATGAGCGGTGGCGAGCAACAAATGCTCACCGTGGCCCGCACGCTCATGGGTAACCCGCTGATGGTTTTACTGGACGAGCCGTCAGAAGGCGTGGCCCCCGTCATCGTGGAGCAAATGGCTGAAATGATTTTGGCGCTCAAACGCCAAGGCGTGAGTGTGTTGTTGTCTGAGCAAAACACGCACTTCGCTCATTGGGTGAGCGACCGCAGCTACACGCTAGACCGTGGTGTACTCACTGAGTCTGACTAATCTTTGGCCTCGGTGCGCTGCATGCGCGCGCTTTTCCAGTACACATCGTCCCCGCCATCGAGGCGGTTGAGCACACGGGCCAAGACAAACATGAGGTCGCTGAGGCGGTTGAGGTATTGGCGAGGGGCGTCACCAATGGCTTCTTCGTTGCCCAAGGCCACCACCGCGCGTTCGGCGCGGCGAGCCACGGTGCGGCAAACATGCGCAAGGGACGCGCCACGGGTGCCCGCGGGCAAGATGAATTCTTCAAGCTTGGGCAGCTTGGCGTTGTAGGTTTCCAGAGCCATGTCCAGGGCTTGCACGGCTTCTTCTTTAAGCAGCTCAAAGCCAGGGATGGACAGTTCGCCGCCGAGGTTAAACAGCTGGTGTTGGATGTCGATCATCACATCGCGCACGTCTTGCGGCATGTCTTCACACAACAGCACGCCGATGTTGGAGTTGAGCTCGTCCACCTCGCCCATGGCATGCACGCGCAAGCTGTTTTTAGAGACGCGTTGGTTGTTGCCCAAGCCGGTGGTGCCAGCGTCGCCCGTACGGGTCGCGATTTGAGTCAGTCGATTGCCCATGTGTGTTGCCTTGTATTTGCGTTTTTCGTTCGATCTTTTTGCTATTTTGCCTGTCGCGCAGGGGCTTTCAACGACGGTAGGCTTGTTCATAAAATGACAAAAAGTTCAGGAGACGCTAAATGAATGCCCCCACCACCCACCAACACCTCGCCCCCGCCATTGCACAGCGCGAGGCACCCGCCGAATTGATGGCGGCGCTGCACGCGCGTTTTGGGTCCAATTGCTCCACCGCTTTGGTGGTGCGTGAGCAACATGGGCGCGATGAATCTGCGTTCACCCATGTGCCACCGCCGGCAGCCGTGGTGTTTGCTCAAAGCACGCAGGATGTGTCAGATGCGGTCAAGCTTGCTGCGCAATACCAAGTGCCGGTGATTCCTTTTGGCGTGGGTTCCTCGCTTGAAGGCCATTTGCTGGCGGTGCAAGGCGGCATCAGCGTCGACGTGAGCCGTATGAACCAGGTGCTGAGCATCAACGCGGAGGACTTGACCGTGACGGTCCAAGCCGGCGTAACGCGCAAACAACTGAACGAAGAGATCAAAAGCACAGGTTTGTTTTTTCCGATCGACCCAGGCGCTGATGCGTCAATTGGCGGCATGAGTGCCACGCGTGCCAGCGGGACCAATGCCGTTCGCTACGGCACGATGCGTGAAAACGTGTTGGCCCTCGAAGTGGTGACGGCCAGCGGAGAAGTGATTCGCACAGGCACAAGGGCCAAAAAGTCGGCGGCAGGTTACGACCTCACACGCTTGATGGTGGGCAGCGAGGGCACCTTGGGTTTGATGACGGAAATCACGCTGCGCATATACCCACTGCCCGAAGCTGTGTCGGCGGCGGTGTGCTCGTTTCCCAGCATTGAGGCGGCGGTGCACACCACCATTGCCATCATTCAAATGGGCGTGCCCATTGCACGCGTGGAGCTGCTGGATGGCAACACCATTGGCATGGTGAACAAATACGCCAAGCTGAATTTGGCGGAGACGCCGATGTTGTTGATGGAGTTTCACGGCTCACCCGCCGGTGTGAAAGAGCAAGCTGAAACGGTGCAAGAAATTGCAGCTGAGCATGGCGGCCTGTCGTTTGAGTGGGCCACCACGCCTGAAGAGCGCACACGTTTGTGGACTGCACGACACAACGCCTATTTTGCAGCTATTCAAAGCAAGCCGGGTTGTCGCGCCATCAGCACCGACACCTGTGTGCCCATCAGCAAGCTGGCCGATTGTTTGCTGGACTCCATCGTTGAGGCAGATGCCACGGGCTTGCCCTACTTCTTAGTCGGCCATGTGGGCGATGGCAATTTTCACTTTGGCTATTTGATCGACCCCAATAACGCACAAGAGTGCGAAACTGCCGAAGATTTGAACCACAAGTTGGTGACGCGCGCCTTGCACTTGGGCGGCACCTGCACGGGTGAGCACGGCATTGGTTTGCACAAGATGGATTTTTTACGCGCCGAAACGGGCGAAGGCGCGGTGGACATGATGCGCTCCATCAAGCGGGCGCTGGACCCGCACAACATCATGAATCCAGGGAAGATTTTTTCTCTTTGAGCATTTGCTCGACCTGAGCGCACACCTTTTGCGCGTCAAAGGGCTTAAGCATCACGGCGTTGATGCCTGAAGCTAAAAAGCGTTCTAGGTCTTGTGGGTTGACGTTGGCCGTTAGCCCCAACACTGGCGTGTCGCGCGTGGGAGAGGCCAGGGTTTGGCGCAGGGCGGTGGTGGCCTCGATGCCGTCCATCTCGGGCATGACCATGTCCATCAAGATCACATCAAAGTCTTGTTGGCGTAAAGCATCCAGCGCTTTGCGTCCGTTGTCAGCCTCGACCAGCTCGCAGTTTTTCCAATGGTTTTTTAGAATTTGACGAACCAGCAAACGATTGATGGGGTGGTCGTCCACCACTAAAAAGCGCTGCACAGCTTCTGTAGGTGCTACGCGCTGGGTGGCGTGTGATGCGTCTTCGGCAGGCGGCGCGACCTCAACCAACGGGAGGGTAAAAGAAAAATGCGAGCCCTCGCCCACCTTGCTGACGAACCCAATGTGCCCGCCCATCAACTCCACCAAGCGCTGAGTGATGGACAGCCCTAAACCGTTACCACCATACCGCGATTGGATGTCGTCCTCCGCTTGCACAAAGCGTTGAAAGATTTTGGGCTGCTGCGCCTCGGGTATGCCGATGCCACTGTCGCGCACCGAAAAATGCACGCACAAGGGTTGCTGCCGCACATGCAACGTGACGTGGCCTTGGTGTGTGAACTTGATGGCGTTGCCCAGCAGGTTGACCAAAATCTGCATCAGGCGGTGACGGTCCGCAGACACCCATTGCGGCACGTTGTCGTCGATGGTGCAGTTGTATTGCAGGTGCATGCTCTCCACCCGTTGGGCAAACAAGTCAAAGGCGGTGTGCACCGTATCGCGCAGGGCGAAAGTTTCGCTTTGCACCTTGATCTTGCCTGCTTGCAGCTGCGAGTAATCGAGTACATCGTTGATGACGGTGAGCAAATGGTCGGCCGATTGGCGCGTGTGGTTTAAAACTTTCAACGCCTGCGGGTTGTCAGACGCGCGAGCCAGCAGCATGTTGTTGAAACCCAAAATAGCGTTCATGGGTGTGCGCAACTCGTGGCTGACCGTGGCAATGAATTGCTCGCGCAGGGCCGAGGTGCGCAAGAGTTCTTTGCGCTTTTCTTCTAACTCTAAGTTGCGTTGCGCGCTGGCTTTGTAGGCTTGGCGAAACAAGCTGTCGTATAAAAAAGGAACCGTAATAACAATGAACGTGACCACCGAATAACTGGCGAAAGACGACATGACTTGCGCTGCGCCTAAGGTGGGGTTGTCGGGCAACCACGCCTGCCAAGTGATGTAGGCCATGGCGAATTCAACCGCCACAACCAAGCCCAACCACGTCAAACCTGCATTGCGGCTGACGGCATAAAAAGGGATCAAAGGAATGGCAGCCATCCAAGCCATGCGAGGTGAAAAAATTCCACCCGACATCCAGGCCGCATAGCTGACCTGCATCAATGCAGCCAAGAAACCAATGTTGGCTGCCACAGAGAATGGCAACCCCCAAAGGAACAAGACCTGCAACACCAACAACACACCAGCAAAGATCAAAGGCACGGGCACGCCATTGGGGTAAGGCGTGATCATGGCCAAAATAACCATGACGCCAATCAACAACCAGATCACAAAGAACAAATAAGGCATGCGCCCATCTCTGAATTTGACGGGCAGGCGTGGCACTGCCCAGTCTGTGAAGTGATTGAGAAGTTCGCGGTTCATGTCTGCACCCTTTGTGCGTGCTGCGCTAGTGCATTGGAGATTTTTGAAATCAGCTGCTGCTCATCCAAAGGTTTGTGAAGCACGTCATTCATGCCACTGGCAAGACAGCGGTCATGGTCAACAGGGTTGGCACTGGCGGTGAGTGCCAGAACGGGCATATGGCAAGTGGGCACATCAAAGTCTTGGCGCAGCCGCTCAGTGGCTTGCATTCCGTCCATCTCGGGCATCACCATGTCCATCAGCGTTAAATCAAAGTGTTGATTACGCAGTTTTTCTAAAGCAATAGCACCACTGCTCGCCTCCACAATTTCGGCCTTGGGGAAGCACTTTTTGAGCATCATGCGGGCGACCAACAAGTTCACCGCGTTGTCGTCGACCAGCAAAATTTGAAAGGGTTGGTCCGCCAACTGACGCGCCATGTCGGCCGCGGCTTGTGCTTCTTTGACGGCGATGCTGCGCAAAGGCAGCAAAAACCAAAACCGTGCGCCCTGCCCCTGAACGCTACTCACGCCGAGTGTGCCGCCTTGCAAACTGACCAAGCGTTCACAAATCGACAAGCCCAAACCTGTGCCACCGTATTGGCGGTTGGTTTGTACATCGGCATACTCAAAACCAGCGAAGATTTGTTTTTGTCGATCATCGGCGATGCCAATGCCCGAGTCTTGCACTTCAAACAACACGCCGCCACCCACGCTTTGCGCTCGGATCTGAATGCTGCCATGCGCGGTAAATTTGATGGCGTTGTCTAGCAAGTTATTGAGCACTTGCAGCAAACGTTGGCGGTCAGCCTTGAGCCACAGGTTGTGCACGGCCGAGGCTTCTAAGCTCAGTGTGAGGCCTTTAGCTTGGGCTTTGCCGGTGTAGGCGGCAACAGCTGCGTCCAAGGCTTCGCGCAACGCAAACTCTTCCAAGTGAAGTGTCAGACGACCCGCTTGCAGCTGCGAAAAATCCAAAATGTCGTTAACGACTTGGAGCAATTGTTCCGTCGAGCGGCGAATGTGATCCACCACTTCAGCGTCTTCAGGGCGCGCTGCTAACTCTGTGCGCAAGATGCCATTAAGGCCCAAAATGGCATTCATAGGTGTGCGCAGCTCGTGGCCCACAGAGGCAATGAACTCGTCTTTGTGCGCCTGTGCCCGCATCAGCGCTTGGTGTGTGCGCTCTAACTCGGCATTGCTTTGGT
>CAJBHE010000066.1 GCA_903952885.1 uncultured Burkholderiales bacterium | reverse complement strand
CGGGCTATTACGACGCCCAGCACATGGGCTGGGGCAATCTGCGGGTGATCAACGAGGACCGCATTGCACCAGGCACCGGCTTTGGCACGCACGGCCACCGTGACATGGAAATCATCAGCTATGTGCTGTCGGGCGAGTTGGCGCACAAAGACAATATGGGCAATGGCCGCGCCATTCCCCCGGGCGACGTGCAGCGCATGAGCGCGGGCAACGGCGTGATGCACAGCGAGTTCAACCATGCCAAGGACGAGACCACGCACTTTTTTCAAATTTGGATCGAGCCCAATGTGCGGGGTATTCCTGCCAGCTATGAACAAAAACAAGTGCCACCAGCGTCTAAGCGTGGCGCACTCAGCCGCATTGCTGCGCCTGAAGGCGGTGTGGTGAAGATTCATGCAGACGCCGCGTTGTATGCAGGCCTGTTTGACGGCGACGAGGCCGCTGCTTTGCAAATTGCATCAGGCCGTAAAGCCTATGTGCATTTGATTCGCGGCAGTTTGCAAGTCAACGGTGTGGTTTTGGCCACAGGCGACGCTGCTTTGTTGGACAAAGAACCGACCATTCACCTCGCCCACGGCGAAGATGCCGAAGTGCTGGTTTTTGACTTGGCTGCTTAATTTTTTACTTCATTCATTCTTAAAGGAAACTTCACATGAACAACGCACTCAACCTCATTGGCCGCATCTTGCTGGCTGCACTTTTTCTGCCAGCGGGTTTGTCAAAGCTATCTGGCTTTGAAGGCACTGTGGGTTACATCACTTCGGTCGGTTTGCCTTTACCCACCGTGGCAGCCGCTGCCGCCATTGCTGTAGAAATTTTGGGCTCAGTGGCTTTGATCGTGGGTTTTCAAACCCGCATTGCTGCGGCTGTGCTGGCAGTGTTCACAATCGTGGCGTCGGTTTTCTTTCACGCATTTTGGGCCACCGCGCCTGAACAAGCGTTTGTGCAACAGCTCTTGTTCTTCAAGAACATTGGCGTGATCGGTGGCTTGTTGTTGTTGGTGTCTTCAGGCGCTGGCGCTTGGAGCCTCGACGCTAAAAAAGAAGCTCAATAATTCACACCTGTTTTTTCTCAACCCATCTTTCAACCGCATCAAGGAAGCACACCATGACTAAAACTGTCGTTGTTTATCACTCAGGCTACGGCCACACCCAACGCGTGGCTCAATTCGTGGCCGAAGGCGCGAAAGCCACCCTCATCGCCATCGACGCAGACGGCAACATCACCGATGCTGAATGGGAAACAGTCAACGCAGCAGACGCCATCATCTTCGGTTCACCCACATACATGGGCATGGCTTCTTGGCAGTTCAAGAAGTTTGCTGATGCCAGTTCTAAGCAGTGGTACAGCGATGCTTGGAAAGATAAAGTCGCGGGCGGTTTCACGATTTCTGCGAGCCTGAGTGGCGACAAGTTGTCGACCATCCAATACTTCATCACCTTGTCGATGCAGCACGGCATGGTGTGGGTGGGTCAGCCGATGAAGCCAGGCCGTGAAGCGGATGCCATGAACCGCATCGGTTCTAACTCTGGCGTGATGGCCCAAGTTGGCCCTACTAGCCCAGCAGCTGACATCCCACAAGGCGACTTGGACACGGCCAAAGCCTACGGCGAGCGTGTAGCTGCTGTGGCCGCGAAATTGCGCGGTTAATTTCGATGCAAAAAATACGCCGCCACACGCGGCGTGTGAAATAAAAGGGCAGTTCTTTTGGGCTGCCCTTTTTCTTTGGGTAGCATTCAGGCCATGAAGATCATTCAACTGCTGCCTTGGGCCGATTGGGTTGCGCTCGGCTTTTTTGTCGTGGTGTGGATCGGCTATGCCGTGTTTGCCAAGCATTGGAGCGATGGCAAACATTCCATCTTGGCTATGACCAACCGCTACCGTCACCTCTGGATGCTGCAAACCACCGCGCGTGACCCACGGATGTTGGACGGCATCATCACGCAAACCTTATCGGCCACACCAGCTTTTTTTTGCTCCACCAGCATTTTGATTTTGGGTGGTTTGTTTGCCTTGCTGGGAACCACTGACAAAGCGGCCGAGCTGGTGCGTGAAATCCCGTTTGCGGAACAAACTCCCATCTTGGTTTTTGAGTTCAAGATCTTGGTGCTGGTGGTGATCTTTGTGTATTCGTTCTTTCGCTTTTCATGGTCGATGCGTCAGTACACCTTTGTGGCGCTGCTCATTGGTGCGATGCCACCACCTGAGACCTTTGAGCACGAAGGCGCTCCTAACCGTCAACAGTATGCCGATCGTGCTGCAGCCATGACAGGCTTGGCCGCTGAAACCTTCAACGGTGGTTTGCGCGCGTACTATTTTTCGTTTGCCGCACTGGGTTGGTTTTTCTCGCCCGCCATGTTTGTCTTCGCCACGTTGTTGGTAGCCGGAGTTTTGTACACCCGTGAATTTAAATCTGAGGTGTTGGCGTTGTTGGAAGAGTAACCGGGACTGTGCCATCGGGTGTCAGGCCAGTGGTGCTGAGGTCAGCGCCCAAAGCACGGCGCTCGTCAAACACAAAGCAGCCGCCGTCGTAGTGGTCGTTGCCCACTTCTTCAAAGTATTTGAGGATGCCTCCTTCGAGCTGGTACACATGGGGCAGGCCTGCATTGCGCATGTAAATTGCTGCTTTCTCGCAGCGAATGCCACCGGTGCAAAAGCTGATGACGGTTTTGTCTTGCAACTCATCTAAGTGCGCTTGCACTGCATCTGGGAATTCGGTGAACTTGGTGATACCCCAGTTGATGGTGTTCTTGAACGTGCCCGCATCCACTTCAAACTGGTTGCGCGTATCGAGCGTGACCACGGGGCGACCTTCATCGTCGTGGCCTTGGTCTAACCAACGCTTCGCGGTCTCGGGTGTGACAGCTGGCGCGCGGCCTTCAGCGGGGCGAATGCTGGGGTGGTTCATGCGGATGATTTCGTTTTTCACCTTCACCAGCATCTTGCGAAACGGCTGTGTGTCAGACCAGCTTTCTTTGGGGGCGAGGTCGGCCAAGCGGGCATCGCTGCGTAGCCAATCCACAAAGCCGCGCACATCTTCGGCGCTGCCGGCCAAGAAGAAATTAATGCCTTCTTCTGCTATCAGAATAGTGCCCTTGAGCTGGCGTGCTGAGGCGTTGTCTAGGCAAGGCTGGCGCAGGTCTTGGGCATCGGGCAGGGCGACAAATTTATAGCAAGAAATATTCAGAATTTGGTTCACGCCATGATTCTATGTATCGGCGAATCCCTACAATCCCAACTCATGTTTGTTCACCTGCGCCTTCACTCTGAATTTTCTGTCGTTGACGGGACCAACCGCATCGACGAGGTGGTGAAAGCAGCCGCAGTCGACCAGCAGCCTGCGCTGGCCATCACCGACATCAACAACCTGTATGGCGCCATCAAGTTTTACAAAGAAACCCGTGGCAAGGGCGTCAAGCCCATCATTGGCGCTGAAATTTATTTAGAAAGCCTGACCCAAGACGCAGCACTTACTTCGCGCATGGTGTTGTTGGTGCAAAACCATCAGGGCTACTTAAACCTGTGCGAGCTCATCAGCCGTGGCTGGACACAAAACGTGCACAAGGCCGTGGCCGTGACCAAGCTGGCATGGTTGCAAGAGTTGTCGCAAGGCCTCATTGCTTTGTCGGGCGCGCAAGCCGGCGCGGTGGGCCAAGCCTTGGTGCAGGGCGACACCACGCGTGCAGGTGAAGTGGCTTTGCAGTTGGCGGGCATTTTTCCGCATCGCTTTTACATCGAGCTTCAACGTGCGGGTCGTGCGGATGACGAAGCCCATGTATCTGCCGCCGTGCAACTCGCTGCACGCCTGAGCTTGCCCGTGGTGGCCACACACCCTGTGCAGTTCACCCAGCCCGACGACTACGAAGCGCACGAAGCGCGTGTGTGTATTGCCGAAGGCGAGATCTTGGGCAACCAACGCCGTGTGCGCAAGTTCACACGCGAGCAGTATTTCAAATCGTCCGCGCAAATGTGTGAGCTGTTTGCCGATGTGCCCAGCGCCATTGCCAATACCATTGAAATTGCCAAGCGCTGTAACTTGACCTTGGTGCTCGGCAAGCCGCAGCTACCCAACTTCCCTATCCCACCTGTGAATGGTGTGGTGATGTCGGTCGAAGATTACTTCCGCCATGTGTCGCACGAAGGCTTGGAAGAGCGCTTGCGTCACTTGTACCCCGTGGAAGCCAAACGAGATGAGGAGCGCTCGCGGTATGTGGAGCGTTTGGAGTTTGAGCTGAACACGATTTTGAAGATGGGTTTTCCCGGCTACTTCTTGATCGTGGGTGACTTCATCCAGTGGGCCAAAGCCAACGGCTGCCCTGTGGGTCCAGGTCGTGGTTCGGGTGCTGGTTCGTTGGTGGCGTATGCCTTGAAGATCACTGACCTTGACCCGCTGCAATACAACTTGCTGTTCGAGCGTTTCTTGAACCCAGAGCGGGTATCCATGCCCGACTTTGACATTGACTTTTGCCAAACCAACCGCGACCGCGTGATTGACTACGTGAAAGACAAATACGGCCGCGAAGCCGTGTCGCAAATTGCCACCTTCGGCACCATGGCAGCGCGTGCCGCGATTGGTGACGTGGGCCGTGTGCTCGACATGAGCTACACCTTCTGCAAAGGCATCAGCGGCTTGATTCCAAACAAGCCTGGCCAGCACATCACCATTGCCGGTGCGATTGAGGTCGAACCCATCTTGGCGGAGCGGTTGGCCAAAGAAGATGAAGTGAAGACGCTTTTAGAGTTGGCGCAAAAGCTCGAAGGCATGACGCGTAATGTGGGCATGCACGCCGGTGGTGTATTGATTGCCCCGGGCAAGCTCACAGACTTCTGCCCGCTGTACCAACAGCCGGGCAGCGAATCGGCGGTGAGCCAGTTTGACAAAGACGACGTGGAAGCCGCTGGCTTGGTGAAGTTCGACTTTTTGGGCTTGGCTACGCTGACCATTTTGGAAATTGCGCGCGAGTTCATCATGGCGCGCCACAAGGGCCAAGAGAACTTCGCGTTTGAAAACATCCCGCTCGACGACAAACGCACGTACGAACTGTTCCAAGACGGCAAGACCGAGGCCGTGTTCCAGTTTGAAAGTCGCGGCATGCAGGGCATGTTGCGCGATGCGCGCCCGACGCGTTTGGAAGACCTGATCGCGCTGAACGCGTTGTACCGTCCAGGCCCGATGGACTTGATTCCAAGCTTCGTAGCTCGCAAACATGGCCGCGAAACCATTGAATACCCGCACCCCATGGTGGCGCAAATGTTGTCCGAGACCTACGGCATCATGGTGTACCAAGAGCAGGTGATGCAGACCGCGCAGATTTTGGGTGGCTACTCGCTGGGCGGTGCTGACATGTTGCGTCGTGCCATGGGTAAAAAGAAGCCCGAAGAAATGGCGGAGCACCGCGAGATCTTCCGCGCGGGAGCTGCCAAGAACAACATCAGCCAAGACAAAGCGGACGAAATCTTTGACTTGATGGAGAAGTTCGCGGGTTACGGCTTTAACAAGTCGCACGCGGCTGCTTATTCTCTGCTGGCCTATCACACCGGCTGGTTGAAGGTCCATTACACGGCCGAGTTCTTCTGCGCCAACATGACTGTGGAGATGGACAACACCGACAAGCTCAAGGTGTTGTTTGAAGACGCGCAAAAGATGGG
>CAJBHE010000065.1 GCA_903952885.1 uncultured Burkholderiales bacterium | reverse complement strand
CCACTTCACCTGGCAACACTTTCGCGCCACCTTGCAAAGCCGCATCCAAGATTGACATGCCTACTTCGAGAGTTTCAAAGAAGCGTTCTTCTTCGGCCTTTAAAACCGACGAAATGCGCTCGGCTTGAGAAGCCATATTGGGGTAGGCATCGCCCATCAATTGAACAAGATCAGGCACGAGTTTGTGGAAGAACGGTTTTTTCTGGCCCAACAAATACCCGTGGCGAATGGCGCGGCGGATGATGCGGCGTTGCACATAGCCACGGCCTTCGTTGCTAGGCACCACGCCGTCGCTCACCAAGAAAGAGGTGGCGCGAATGTGGTCGGCAATCACGCGCAAGCTCTTGTGGCCAAGATCAGTGCAACCCGTTTCGCGTGACGCGGCTTTGATGAGCGCATCAAAGATATCGATTTCGTAGTTGCTGTGCACGTGTTGCAAGATGGCCGCCAAACGCTCGAGGCCCATGCCGGTGTCCACGCAAGGCGCGGGCAGCGGAGTCACAGCGCCTGTGGCGTCCATGTTGAACTGCATGAACACGTTGTTCCAAATTTCGATGAAGCGGTCACCGTCTTCATCAGGGCTGCCGGGCGGGCCGCCTGGGATGTGGTCGCCGTGGTCGTAGAAAATTTCAGAGCAAGGCCCGCAAGGGCCGGTGTCGGCCATCATCCAAAAGTTGTCGCTCTTGTAACGGCCACCTTTGTTGTCGCCAATTCTGATGATGCGAGTTTCTTGCACGATGCGCTCAGGCGTCCAGCCAGCCTTGACAAAAATACCTTGCCAAATGTCATAAGCCTCATCGTCTTCCATGTACACGGTGGCATAGAGCTTGTCGGCGGGCAGTTTGTAAACCTCTGTCAACAACTCCCAAGCCCACTGCAACGATTCGCGTTTGAAGTAGTCGCCAAACGACCAGTTACCCAGCATCTCAAAAAAAGTGTGGTGGCGCGCGGTATAGCCCACGTTTTCCAAATCGTTGTGCTTACCGCCAGCGCGCAAGCAGGCTTGCACCGAGGCGGCGCGAACATAAGAGCGCTTGTCTTCACCCAAGAACACGTCTTTGAACTGAACCATGCCCGAGTTGGTGAACATCAAAGTCGGGTCGTTCCCCGGCACAAGGGGGCTTGAGGCCACGACGGTGTGGCCTTTGGACTCGAAGAAGTCCAAGAATGTTTTGCGAATGTCAGCGACGGTGAATTGGGGTGTAGTCATCTTGCAATTATAAGTTTCGGTGTCACCCCAGAGTCATTGCTGGCTTTGGGGCGGCGGTATGCTTGGTTCAATTATTTTGGAGACTTCACATGAATGCGCCCCTTTCTTTGCTCAACGACCCCAGCCTGCTCAAGACAGATGCGCTGATCAACGGCCAGTGGGTCAAAGGCGCCAGCCGCTTTGATGTGCATGACCCTGCCACCGGACAAAAACTGGCCGATGTGGCCAACCTCACCGCCCAAGACGCTGAAGCCGCCCTTGACGCCGCCAACGCAGCGTGGCCCGCGTGGCGCAACAAAACCAGCAAAGAGCGCAGCATTATTTTGCGCAAGTGGTTTGACTTGCTCATGGCCAACCAAGAAGACCTGGGCCGCATCATGACCGCCGAGCAAGGCAAGCCCTTTGCCGAGGCCAAAGGCGAAGTTGCCTACGGCGCAAGCTTTGTGGAGTGGTTTGCCGAAGAAGCCAAGCGCGTCAATGGCGAAACCCTGCCCCAGTTCGACAACAACCGCCGCTTGATGGTGTTGAAGCAGCCCATCGGCGTGTGTGCCGCCATCACGCCATGGAACTTTCCACTGGCCATGATTACGCGCAAAGTGGCGCCTGCACTGGCTGCTGGCTGCCCCGTGGTCATCAAACCCGCCGAACTCACACCCCTCACCGCCTTGGCTGCTGCTGAGTTGGCGATGCGTGCCGGCATTCCTGCGGGCGTGGTGAACATCATCACCGCCGACAGCGACAACAGCATTGCCATTGGCAAAGTGTTTTGCAGCAGCGACATCGTGCGACACATCAGCTTTACTGGCTCCACCGAAGTGGGTCGTATCTTGATGGCGCAGTCTGCGCCCAGCATCAAGAAGTTGGCTTTAGAGTTGGGCGGCAACGCGCCCTTCATCGTGTTTGACGATGCCGACATTGACAGCGCCGTGGAAGGCGCGATGGCCAGCAAATACCGCAATGCCGGCCAAACCTGCGTGTGCGCCAACCGCATTTACGTTCAAGACGCGGTGTACGACGAGTTTGTGCAAAAGTTCTCGGCCAAGGTCAAAACCCTCAAAGTGGGCAACGGCTTCGAAGACGGCGTGGCGCAAGGCCCGCTGATTGAAGACGCGGCCATCGAGAAGGTTCAGCGCCATGTGCAAGACGCCATTGCCAAAGGTGGCAAGGTCATGGTGGGCGGCCACAAGCTCGACGGTCAATTTTTCGAGCCTACCGTCATTGCCAACGCCAGCGCCGACATGTTGTGCGCCCGTGAAGAAACCTTTGGCCCCTTCGCCCCTGTGTTCCGCTTCTACCAAGAGCAAGAAGCCATCGATGCTGCCAACAACACAGAGTTTGGCTTGGCCAGCTACTTCTACAGCCGGGACATCGGCCGTATTTACCGTGTGAGTGAAGCACTGGAATACGGCATGGTGGGCATCAACGTTGGGGTGATCGCCACCGAGCATGTGCCCTTTGGTGGCGTCAAGCAATCGGGCTTGGGCCGCGAAGGGTCTAGCCACGGCATGGACGAGTACTTGGAGATGAAATACTTGTGCTTGGGCGACGTCCTCAAATAATCACAAAGCCTTTAGAAATATAGCTCTACGTGGTTTTACTTCATTTATGACGGTTTTGTTATTTACAATACAGATATATGATTTAACCTATTAATCAAGGCCTAACCTCATGGAATCTAAACAAATCTATCTGCGCTTCCTTAACCTCATCCACGCCTTAGATGGACAACCGAACGCGCCTGTGATGGACTTGGATGCCAAGAAGCTTCTCGAAGTGATCGCTGTTCGTCACGCGGCTGAAAAGTCTTTGACCGTGACCGATGCCATGGCTTTGAATGCCATTGCCTCTCCTGCCACCATTCACCGAAAGCTAGACCAGCTGCGTGAACTGGGGATGATCGACACCGTGTTTGAAGGCAAAAACCGCCGCACCAAATACCTCGTGCCCACTCAAATGGCCCATGACTACTTCAACCAAGTCGGTCAAGTGATGAAACAGGCACTGGCCAGCGCCTAAACCTTAGCCAAGGCCAACCTAGAGCAGCATCCCTAGTGGATGCTGTTTTCACATCTTAACTTCCTACAATAGAAGTCAACGCGGGTGTCGTTCAATGGTAGGACTCTTGCTTCCCAAGCAAATAACGTGGGTTCGATTCCCATCACCC
The DNA here is from genome assembly GCA_903952885.1 of uncultured Burkholderiales bacterium. GTDB lineage: Bacteria > Pseudomonadota > Gammaproteobacteria > Burkholderiales > Burkholderiaceae_C > Limnohabitans. The sequence continues at coordinate 12,498 of CAJBHE010000065.1, read as the reverse complement.
GCTCCAAATAAAAAAAGCCGCTCAGAAAAAGAGCGGCTTTTTAGTTGAATGTCGCTAAATTAAATCAAGGTCACACCCGTCTTGGTTTGCAAGAACTCGCGAGTCACGCCGGGGGCCAGCTCAACCAATTTGAGACCTTCAGGCACCACGTCCATCACCGCGAGGTCTGTGATGATGCGGTCCACCACACCCAAGCCTGTCAATGGCAAAGTGCATTGGGGCAATATTTTCAAATCTTCCGTACCATCTTTTTTCTTGGCCACATGCTCCATCAAGATGATGACGCGCTTGACGCCTGCGACCAAGTCCATTGCGCCGCCCATGCCTTTGATCATCTTGCCGGGAATCATCCAATTGGCCAAGTCACCCTTCTCACTCACTTGCATCGCACCAAGGATGGAGAGATTGATCTTGCCGCCACGGATCATGGCAAACGATTGGTCGCTCCCAAAAATCGCGGAGCCTTTGATGGTGGTGACGGTTTGTTTGCCTGCGTTGATGAGGTCGGCGTCGACTTCATCTTCGTAGGGGAACGGGCCAATGCCCAGCATGCCGTTCTCGCTTTGCAGCCACACTTCCACATGGTCAGGTACGTGGTTGGCCACCAGCGTAGGAATGCCGATGCCGAGGTTCACATAAAAACCGTCTTGCAATTCGCTCGCCGCGCGTGCGGCCATTTCGTCTTGAGTCCAAGCCATGAGTGTTCCTTATTTACGGTCGCGGGTGGTGCGCTTTTCAATGCGCTTCTCGGGCGTGGCATTGAGCACGATGCGGTGCACATAAATGCCGGGCAAGTGAATGTCGTCAGGGGCCAACTCGCCCGTCTCGACAATGTGCTCCACTTCCACCACGCAAATCTTGCCAGCGGTGGCAGCAGCAGGGTTGAAGTTGCGCGCGGTCATGTTAAAGCGCAGATTGCCAGAACGGTCTGCCACATCGGCTTTGATGAGTGCTATTTCAGGCACGAGTGAACGCTCCATCACATAGGTGTCGCCGTCGAACTCGCGCAGCTCTTTGCCTTCAGCCACCAAAGTGCCCACACCGGTTTTGGTGAAGAAGGCTGGAATACCCGCGCCGCCCGCACGCAGCTTTTCGGCCAGCGTGCCTTGAGGGGTGAACTCAAGCTCTAGCTCGCCCGCTAAGTATTGGCGTTCGAACTCTTTGTTTTCGCCCACGTAGCTGGAAATCATTTTTTTGATTTGGTGCGTTTCAAGCAACTTGCCCAAGCCAAAGCCGTCCACGCCAGCGTTGTTAGAGATGACGGTCAAGTCCTTCACACCCGTGTCTCGCAGCGCATCGATCAGGGCTTCAGGAATGCCACACAAGCCAAAACCACCCACAGCCATCAGCTGGCCGTCGGCCACGATGTCTTTGAGTGCTTCAGCAGCAGAAGGGAAAACTTTGTTCAAGGGAGGCTCCAGTCAAAGTGCAACAGAATGGCAATACGATACTACGTAACCAACTACGTAGTTCTTCGTAAGCACAGACCCCTTGATGCATCTCATATGATTGATTACCGCCAAGCCTTTGACCTTGCGCCTGTTGGCCTCGTGCTGTCTCGCAACCGCACGATGGTGGACTGCAACCAACACGTGTGCGACATGTTTGGCACCACCCGTGAGCAGCTGATGGGGCAGTCGTTTCAGGTGCTCTACCCAAGCGCGGACGAATACGAACGTACGGGTGCACGCATCAAACTCAGTCTCAATGCCAAAGGGCTTTACGCCGACGACCGACTGATGAAGCGCATAGATGGCGCACTTAAGGGAGAGCCGTTTTGGTGTCATGTAACGGGCCGCGCTTTGAACTTAGACTCCCCCCACGAAGCGGGCATTTGGAGCTTTGAAGACCTCAGCGCCACGCGCCCCGTGCGGGCTGAACTCACCGCACGCGAACGGGAAGTGGCTGCGTTTTTGATGGAGGGTTTGACCTCCAAAGAAATAGGCAGAGCACTGGGCATCAGCCACCGCACGGTGGAAATTTACCGCGCTAAGCTGATGCGCAAGTACAAGGCATCGACTACAGCAGACTTGGTCCACAAACTCGTCGTTGGCTAGAAAACAACTGCATGAAAAGCAACATCTAAGGGGTGGCTGTATCGATCAGTGATGAAGGATCCTAGGCTCCAATTTGCCCCAAGGATAATCACGCCAATTCACCAAAACTTCGGAGAGAACCTATGAGCCGCTACCCCCACCCCGAACTCAAAGACTTGCCCGAAGACATTCGAACCAAGATTTTGGAAGTGCAAGACAAAGCGGGCTTTGTCCCCAATGTGTTTTTGGCATTGGCCCGTCGCCCTGCGGAGTGGCGCGCTTTCTTTGCCTATCACGATGCGTTGATGGTGCCTGAGTCAGTGGGCCGCGAGAGCCATCTGACCAAAGGTGATCGCGAAATGATCGTCACCACCACCAGCGCTGCCAACCACTGCTTGTATTGCGTTGTAGCTCATGGCGCGATTTTGCGCATTTACGAAAAGAAACCTTTGGTGGCCGATCAAGTGGCCGTGAACTTCCGCAAAGCCGATATCAGCCCACGCCAACGCGCCATGCTTGACTTCGCCATGAAAGTGTGTCTTCAAAGCGATTTGATTGACGAGGCAGACTTCGTCCCCTTGCATGCGCAAGGGTTCAACGACGAAGACATTTGGGACATAGCCGCCATCACCGCTTTCTTTGGCTTGAGCAACCGCATGGCCAGCTTCAGCAACATGCTGCCCAACCCCGAGTTTTATCTGATGGGCCGCGTACCCAAACAAAAGTAAATGCAATGCCGCAACAGTTGCGGCGCGTGTTGCATTGCGCCCTCCATCACCAGCGCCTTACCTGGCATGCCACTTGGCAAACCAGCAGGCTTGCCTTGCGTGCAATTGCTGCCCGACATGCGGTGTGCGGTGTTTGGCAAACCCGAACGGCCTGCGTTTTGTGGTGGTTTGCAGCCTTCGGCAGACATGTGTGGCACAAACCGCGAAGCCGCATTGCTCTGGCTCACGCAGTTAGACGCTGCTACCGCACCCTCAGCGCTTTAAAGCCATTCAAGGCGTGACCATCTCGCGCACCCAATCGGGCAAGTCCACCGCTTTTTGCTTGGGAAAGTCCACCCAAATCGTGGTCGCACCGCCTGCAGCGTAAATCACGCCGGGGTTGGCGGCTTGTTCCATCGTCGCCCAGGTCTCGAATGTGGTTCGACCAGGGTCGCTGGCATACATCTTGACCAGCACGTCGCCCGGGTATTCCAGCTGTTTGTAAAAATTGCAAAACGCATTCACGATGACGGGACCTTCACCCTCGGGCTTGGGCTCGGCGTTGAATTGGCGCAGCCAATCCACACGTGCAATTTCGAGGTACCGAAAGTAGAGGGTGTTGTTGATGTGTCCCATCACATCCATGTCGCCCCAGCGCATGGGGATGGTGCATTCGTACACCCGCTTTTTCTTGTCTGGAATTTCGTATCTCATACGGCAAATCCATCGTCGGCCGAAATGATGGCCCCGTTGATGAACGAGCTCTCGGCACTGGCCAGCAGCACCAGCAAGGCATCTAAATCCTCGGGGTTGCCAATGCGCTTGCGCGGCAGCATGTTCACCAGCTTTTGACCTTGCTCGGTTTGCCAATGGTGGTGGTTAATTTCGGTGTCAATGTAGCCGGGGCAGATCGCGTTGACGTTGATGCCAAAGCGCCCCCACTCCATGGCCAAGACTTTGGTCATTTGAATCACCGCCGCCTTGCTCATGCAATATGGGCCAATTTGCGGCAATACCCGTAGGCCTGCCACTGAGGCGATGTTGATGATGCGCCCACCCGTGTAGCTACCGGGCGCTGCCCCTTTTGCGCGGGCCAGCATGCGCTTGCCTACTTCTTGTGCCACAAAGAACGAGCCGCGCACGTTGGTGTTGAACGTGAAGTCAAAGTCTTCTTCGGTCACATCTTGCACGCGTTGGGTGGTGCTGACACCCGAATTGTTCACCAAGATGTCGATGCTGCCCACTTCAGTCTCAGCATGCGCCACAGCGGATTTGATGCTGCCTAAGGTGGTCACGTCCAAACTCACCACATGGGCGTCACCGCCTTCGGCTTGAATCTCGGCACGCAGTTCTTTGAGCTTTTCCACTCGGCGACTGGCCAGCACGACGGCAGCGCCTGCGCGCGAAAGGGTGCGGGCAAATTGCGCCCCCAAACCACTGGATGCACCGGTGACCAAGGCCACGCGGCCCGACAAATCCATGCTGTACGCCATGTTGAGCTCCTGAAGGTTGAGTTATTTCATTATGACAAGTGCGTTGTTGACAGGCCCTAAAATCTGTCTCACCTCTGACAACAGCTCGAGATAGACAAACCATGACACAAGAAGAAATTCTCGCCCAGTTTGGCCCACGTGAAGCCATGGACTATGACGTGGTCGTGGTGGGCGGTGGCCCGGGCGGTTTGGCCACAGCCATTCGCATCAAACAGCTGGCGGCTGAAAAAGGCAATGATGTCTCCGTGGTGGTGCTGGAAAAAGGCTCAGAGCCTGGCGCCCACATCTTGTCGGGCGCGGTGATGGATCCCAAGGCCATGACCGAACTAATCCCTAACTGGAAAGAACTCGGCTGCCCACTGAACCAAGAAGTGACGGGTGATGACTTGCTGACGCTGACCGAAACTGGTACCAACCGCGTGCCCAGCTGGTTAATGCCGCGCAACTTCCACAACGACGGCTGCTTTGTGGTGTCACTGAGCAATGTGGTGAAGTGGATGGCGGCACATGCTGAATCAATGGGCGTGGAAATCTTCCCGGGCTTCACAGCGGCTGAAGTGCTTTACAACGAAGATGGCTCAGTTAAAGGTGTAGCCACAGGCAACCTCGGTATTGGTAAAGACGGCCAACCCACCGACAACTTCCAGCTCGGCATGGAACTGCATGCCAAGTACACCATCTTCGCCGAAGGCGCACGTGGCCACTTGGGCAAACAAGTCATTGCCAAATACAACTTGGCTGAGGGCCGCGACCCTCAAAGCTATGCCATCGGCGTGAAAGAGTTGTGGGAAGTCGACCCATCCAAAGCCAAGCCAGGTTTGGTGGTGCACACCTCTGGCTGGCCCATGCAAAACGACGCCTTTGGCGGCGGCTTTTTGTACCACCTCGAGGACAACAAAGTCACCCTCGGTTTTGTGCTCGGCCTCGACTACAAAAACCCATGGCTCAGCCCTTTTGAAGAAATGCAACGCTGGAAAACACATCCAGCCATCGCTGCCCATCTCGAAGGCGCCAAGCGCATTGGCTACGGCGCACGTGCCATCAACAACGGCACGCCACAAGCCTTGCCCAAAACCGTGTTCCCGGGCGGTGCATTGATTGGTTGCGATGCCGGCTACCTGAATGCCGCACGCATCAAAGGCAGCCACGCCGCCATCAAGAGCGGCATGTTGGCTGCAGACGCGGCTTATGAAGCCGTGTCTGCAGGCCGCGCCAACGACGAGCTGAGCGCCTACCCTGCTGCGTTTGAAAAGAGCTGGCTCAGCAAAGAACTCAACCAGTACCGCAACTTCAAGCTGTGGTTCAAAAAAGGCATGCTAGTCGGCACAGTGATGACCGGCATCGAGCAATGGCTGCTGCCCAAGCTCGGTATCGATACACCGCCATGGACGCTGCATGGCAACAAGCCCGACCACCTTTGCTTAGAGCCTGCCGCACAGCACGCCCCAATCAACTACCCCAAGCCCGATGGCAAGCTCACGTTTGACCGCTTGAGCAGCGTGTTCATCAGCAACACCAACCACGAAGAAAACCAGCCCGCGCACTTGACGCTCAAAGATGCGTCAGTGCCTGTGAACATCAACCTCGCTACCTACGCAGGCCCCGAGAGCCGCTATTGCCCAGCCGGTGTGTATGAGTACGTGAAGAACGAAGACAACAGTGACCGTTTGCAAATCAACGCGCAAAACTGCGTGCACTGCAAGACCTGCGACATCAAAGACCCCACACAAAACATCGTGTGGGTCACGCCTGAAGGCGGTGGCGGCCCCAACTACAGCGGCATGTAAAGACTATGAACCAATATCACGCAGAACACACTTGGGTGCGCATCGAAGGCGACACCGCTTTGGTGGGCATCACCCAACACGCACAAGACACGCTGGGCGACATCGTGTTTGTTGACTTCGCAGAAGTCGGCAAAACCTTCGCGCAAGGCACCGTGGCCGGAGTGGTCGAGTCGGTCAAAGCCGCCGCCGACGTTCACATGCCGGTGAGTGTGGAAATCCTCGAACACAACGAAGCCTTGCGCGCCGACCCATCTCTCGCCAACAGTGACCCAGAGGGCGAAGGATGGTTTTATAAGGTGAAGGTCAGCAACCCTTCCGAGCTGGATGGGTTGATGGATGCAGCGGCTTATCAGGCCATCGCAAGCTAACTTTCCCTCGCTGACGAGGCGCTGCTTGCAGGTCGTGCTTTAAAGCGCTTGCCCCAAGCGGGCAATACCTTCTTTGATCTTCTCCACATCAGCGGTGGCAAAGCTCAAACGAATGGCGGATGCATCAGGGTTGTCTGCAAAGAATGGCGCGCCAGGTACAAAGGCCACGCCTTTTTCTATCGCTCGTTTGGCCAGTTCAGCACCGTCTTTAACTTTGCCGCCTGCGCCTGTGAGGTTGGCCCAGAAGAACAGGCCGCCTTTTGGCTGAGTGAATCTAAGTGCATCGCCCAGCTCTTGCTTCAAGGCTTCGCCCATGGCTTGGGCACGTTCGGCGTAGACGCTGCGCACATGTGCCAAGGTGGCAGGCATGCGGCCAGCTTTGAGGTAGTGCGCGGCGGTGGCTTGCGCGAAGGTGGAGGTGTGTGCATCGCTGAACTGCTTGCACATGGTGGCGCGGGCCAACAACTCGGGCGGCGCAATCATCCAGCCCACACGCAGGCCGGGTGACAACACTTTACTGAGCGAGCCGCAGTACACCAACCACTCGCGGCTGCCAGGCACTTGATCACTCAAAGCGAGCAACGAAGGTGGCGGCGCTTCGTCAAAGTACAGGTCGCCATAGGGGTCGTCTTCGACCACTACGGTTTGGTATTTCACAGCGAGTTCGAGCACGCGCAAACGGCGCTCTAGGCTCAGCGTCGCGCCACTCGGGTTACCAAACGTAGGAATGAGGTACACGAGCTTTGGCTTGTGTTGCACCATCATCACTTCAAGCTTGTCCACTTGCACGCCGTGCGCGTCAATGGGCACACCCACCACTTGTGGGCCATACAAACGGAAGCACTGAATGGTGGCCAAAAACGTGGGGCCTTCGACCAAGGCCACATCACCGGGATTGAGCAAGGTTTTGGCAATCAGGTCCAGCCCTTGTTGGCTGCCGGTGGTGACGATGAGACCGTTGGCATCTAAACCAGTCACCCCTTTGCTGGCCATGAAGGCGGCAAGTTGTTCGCGCAACGGTTGATAACCCTCGGTCGCGCCGTATTGCAGGGCTGCGCCTGGCTCTTGGGTCAATGCAGCTTCGCTGGCCTCACGAATGCCTTGCACGTCAAACATGGCGCTGTCTGGAAAGCCGCCCGCAAAGCTGATGATGCCGGGCTTGCCCAGCAGTTTGAAAAGTTCACGAATGGCAGAGGTTTCAACGTTGTTGAGGCGGTCAGCAAACTTCATAGTTGAGGGCATAGCGTGGGGAATAATGGTCGTATGAAAACACAGCACATTGAGCCTTTTTTTGCGACGCTGAAAGCAGCCAATCCGCAGCCCAATACCGAGTTGGAATATACCAGCGTGTTCGAGTTGCTAGCCGCTGTGCTGCTGAGTGCCCAAGCCACGGATGTGGGTGTGAACAAGGCCACGCGCAAACTGTTTACAGTGGCCAACACGCCCCAAAAAATTCTGGACCTCGGCCTTGCAGGCCTTGAGGGTTACATCAAGACGATTGGCCTGTATCACAGCAAAGCCAAACACCTGATGCAAACCTGCCGCATCTTGGTGGAGCAACACCAAGGGACGATTCCACGCACACGCGAAGCGTTAGAAGCCCTACCGGGCGTGGGCCGCAAAACGGCCAACGTGGTGCTGAACGTGGCCTTTGGCGAACCCACCATGGCGGTGGACACGCATATCTTTCGCGTAGGTAACCGGACTGGCTTAGCCCCTGGTAAAACACCGCTGGCGGTTGAAATGAAGCTAATGAAGCGTATTCCTGCCGAGTACTTGGTAGATGCCCACCACTGGCTGATTCTGCATGGCCGCTATGTGTGCCAGGCGCGCAAGCCGTTGTGCTGGCAGTGTGGGGTGTCTGAGTTTTGTAGCTTCAAGCCGAAGACAGCAAAGCCTTAACTAGATAGCTTAGGCACTGCGACCCACTGACCATCCAGTGGATGAATGGCAATGCGCTTGTCGAATACCGCTTCGACAGCACGGTGCGTAGCAGCGTCAGCACACGCACCTTGATGCACCACACGTCCTGCTTGCATGACCACCATGTCGTCCGCGTGCAAGGCCATGCCCACTTCGTGCAGCACGCTAATGACAGTAGTGTTTTGCGACGTGAGGCAGCGCACTTGCTCTAGCCAATCCACTTGGTGAGGTGGATCAAGGTTGGCCAAGGGTTCGTCCATCAACATCACTTTCGCTTGCACTGCCATGGCTCGGGCCAGCAACACACGCTGGCGCTCACCACCGGAGAGTTGACCCAGGGAACGCTCACGCCAGTCCCACGCTTGCGTGGCTTTCAATGCAGTTTCTACCACGGCATGGTCGTGCGCATCGGGCGCTGCCAGCCAGTCTTGGTGCGGCATACGTCCAAGCATGACCACATCCCACACGCACAAGTCATCAGATGCTGATTCGTTTTGGCCCAACCACGACAGCTGCTGTGCGCGTTGTTTGCGGTCCATCGCCATCAACGCTTGGTCGAACAAAAAGAGTAGGCCTGTTGTGGGTAGCAAGCCAGCCAAAGCTTTGAGCAAGGTCGACTTGCCAGCGCCATTGGGGCCAACGATGCTGGTCCAGCGACCGGCCGCAAAAGACATCTCAATGCAATGCAATACCCCATGCCCCGCAAGAGACACATGAAGATCATCCAAACGAAGCGCTATTTTTTGCGGATTCATCGTGCCACCCTTGTCGCTTGGCTGCGGTACATCAACCACAACAAATAGCCACCGCCCAAGACAGCGGTGAGCACGCCCACCGGCATTTCTTGCGGCGACAACAACATGCGCGCCAACAAATCAGCCGACAGCAGCAACACGCAGCCATCAACGCAGAGAGCAACAGCATCCAGTTGTGCTTGGTCTTCACCATGGAGCGCACCAAGTGCGGCGCTGCTAAACCGACAAAAGCCACTAGGCCCGTTTGTGCCACCGCAGTACCCGTGGCCAAAGCCAACACGCACACGAGTGCCACACGCACAGATGCAAGTGGCAAGCCCAAACTCAAAGCGGTGGACTCACCCAAACTCAAAGCATCCAGCACTCGGCTCAGTGCAAACGACAACACCACGCACACCAGCAACACGCCCAACATCAACACGCACGAGGCCCAACCAATGAAGCTGGTCGAACCTAATAAGAACCCCTGCATGCCCTGCAATACGTCGGGGCGCATGAGGGTGATGAGCGAAGCCAGCGCACCCAACACCACACCCACAATGACACCAGCCAATAACAAACGTAAAGTGTGTTGCACACCACGCGCCAACACAAGCGTCAGCAACACGGCCAACACAGCCCCTACAAACGCAGCACCGGTCAACCCCACTCGCACCAGCAACTCGGCGGCAAACGGGTTGCCACCAAAAAGCGCCAAAGCTACGGCCACGCCCAGCGAAGCTCCAGAGGCGCTGCCCAGCAAATATGGGTCAGCTAAGGGGTTGCGAAACAAGCCTTGCGCCAATGCACCTGCAAGGCCTAGCAACGCCCCCGCGGCGCATGCCCCCACGCTACGCGGCAAACGAATGTCCCACACGATTTGCCAAGCGGTGTCATCGTGCATGGCGGCAAGCCAGCTCTCGAACCCCGTGCTGCCTACTGAACTGCCCAACGCGATGCCAAGCATGCACAACATGACAAAACTCATAGCCACCCACATTGGTGACCAACGCGCGCCGTGAGTCGTCATGGCTGACCTTTCGATTTGTCATTGGCTTTGCCTGTCAAACACTTGGCCATCAAATGCGCAGCCTCTGCCATACGCGGGCCAGCGCGAACCAACACATCAGACTCGTGCGATTTGAAATGGCACACTTGATGCGTGCGGATAGCCTGCATATTTTGCCAGCCGGGGCGCGTGCTCATGTCGGCAAAGCTGCTGTCACCCACCATGATGATGTCGGGCTGCGCCCGCACCACAAACTCAGGATTGATTTGGGGAAATGGCCCGAGCGACGCAGACAATATGTTTCGCGCACCCAAGCGCTGCAATGTTTCGCCAATGAAAGACGACTCACTCGCGCCATAAGGCGCAGGGCTAACTTCAAAATACACGCGCTGGCCTTTGGCCTTTGCAGGAATCGATTGCGCAGCAACGTTGACCGCCGCATCGATCTCACGCCACACGCGGTCGCTCTCCACCACGGACACATCCAACGCCTGCGCCACGATGCGCATGACGCGCTGCACATCGGCATGCGAGCGTGGCTCTAGCGCCAACACGGTCAAACCTAAAGCCGTCAATCGCTCAGCGCCTCGGGCAGAAGTCGCCATCAAAACCAAATCTGGCTTGGCGGCCACCACACTTTCGATGTTCGGATCAATGCCGCCGCCCATGCGCGGCAGCTTGGCAATACTGTCGGGCCAGTTGGAATAACGGTCAACGCCCACCAGTTTTTCGCACTGGCCTAAAGCACACACCGTCTCAGTGAGTGAAGGCAACAGGCTGACGATACGTTGTGGCGGCTTGGTGATGCTGACGTCTAATTGGCGGTCGTCGCGAAGGACCACAGCTTGGGCGATAGCGCTAACCCCCAATAGTGCAAAGAACGCAATCCTGCGAATCGCTGTGCAGCGTTCAAGCATGCGTTGCCTCCCACTGTTGAATGATGCGGTGCAACTGCAACACGCCATCGGTCAACGCCGCAGGGCCTGGCTGGAGGATGTCGGCAGATTTGATTTCAAAAATTTGCTTGTTGCGCACCGCCGGCACATCTTGCCAACCTTCGCGTGCCGCTGCTTTTTCAGAACGGAACTTCTTGCCGCACAACGAACCAATGATGATGTCGGGCGCTCGATCCACAATGGTTTGGCCACTGGCAATGATGCGGTCTTTACCCATGGGCATTTGCGCCAGCTCAGGAAAACAGTCATCACCCCCTGCAATACCGATCAGCTCTGACACCCAGCGGATGCAGCTAATGTGGGGCTCGTCCCACTCTTCAAAATACACCTTGGGTCGGCGCTTAAACATGCCAGCGGTTTGTTGAATCGCATCTAACTGCCCACGCATCTGCTGCAAACGCTGCAAGCCCTGCTCGGCTTGACCCACCATCGCCGCCACTTGGTAAAGCACAGAAAAAATCTCATCCACGCTACGCTGGTTAAACACCGTGACTTGAACACCCGCACGAATAAGCAAAGCCGCAATGTCAGCCTGCAAGTCAGAAAACCCAAACACACAATCGGGCTTGAGCGCCAAGATCTTGTCAATCTTGGCGCTCAAAAACGCACTGACTTTGGGCTTTTCATCACGAGCACGACGCGGGCGCACGGTGTAACCCGAGATGCCCACAATGCGCGCCTCTTCCCCCAGCATGTACAGCCACTCGGTCGTTTCCTCTGTGAGGCAGACGATGCGTTGGGGAAAAAGGTCAAATGACATCAGATCAATTAGAACTTGTGTCGAAATGCGACCATCACTGAGCGTCCAGAGTCTGGATATACAGAGTAATTATTCGTTGTCGTCGCGTATGAATAGTACTTTGCATCCATCAAATTACGAACAACCACAGAGATATCACTCGCACCCATTTGATATGAATATCGAGCATCGACAACACGATAAGAAGGCATGATGTTTTGGTTGGAAAAATCACCTGCAATGAATTGATCAGCAACGTGCATCCAACCTAAGCCAATGGTCTGATTAGCATCTAAGCGCCAATCACCTCGAATTGTGATTACGTCTTGTGGCGCCATAGGTAATTGGTTGCCACTGTTAGCTCCTACTACAAACTCAGCACGTCGGTAGCTGTATGCCGCCATTAAACCTACTTTTGGCGTCACTTGAACACGAGAGAAAAAATCCAGACCTTGTCGCTTAGTTTTTGGCAAATTAATGTTTGCCTGATTTATCGGGTCATAAATAATTTCATCTGTTAAATCAGATTCATAGATTCTGACAGATGAATTGACCTGAGCACTTTTGAACTTCCAGCCCAATTCATTGGTTCTCTCGATTTGCGGCTGAAATGGAATGGGGTCATTTCCAGAATAAGCTGGTGATGGCAATTCATCCAAATTAGGCAAACGATAACTTTGCGACCTGCGAGCAAAAACTGAATTTTCCGGATTCAAAGCTTGCGAAACACCAACTTCCCATGCTTG
>CAJBHE010000064.1 GCA_903952885.1 uncultured Burkholderiales bacterium | reverse complement strand
CTCTGGCGCTTTGACAGGTTCGGCATTCACAGGCGAGGCATCTACCTGCGCTAGCAGATCCAACGGTGACAGGAGTGATTCTTGCGCCGCTTTCTCGGCCGCAGCCTGTGCAGCTAAAGCGATGGCCTTATCTTCTGCGGCCTTGGCCTGTGCAGCAGCCAATGCCATTGCTTTTTCTTGTTCGGCCTTTGCTGCCTCAGCTTCAGCTTCTGCCTTTTCTTGCGCGGCCTTGGCCAGTGAAGCATCTACTTCTTTAGCCTCATTGGCTTGAGCTGCCGATAAGGCTGCCGCTTGCGCGGCAAAAGCCTCTTCAAAGGTCATCGGAGCGGGCTTGGCCGCAGGCGTGGGTTCTTTGGCCTCTACATCTTCAATAGTGGTCTTTTTCTTAAAACCGAAAAAATTAAACACCATAGCAAGTCCTTGTGTCTATTGAATTCAAGCCTCAGTCGACAGCTCTAGCACCTGAAACGCCAGCTTGCGTTTATCGTCGGAAGATTTGTCATGCTTGGCGGGCACAAAACCTTGGCTGGTTTGAATTGTCCACACCATGCAACCGCTTTGATCACACTCTGGCACTTCAAATCTAAGCACAAATTCGTCCGGCACATCCAACGCGCTTCGCTGCACTTTGCCACTCGGGGTGAGCACCTTCAAACGTAACTTTCCCGCCACTGGCCAAGGTGCATTGCAGCGCACCAGCACAGCGGTGGCGGGCTTGCCTTCCCAACGGTATTTCACTGCCAGTTGTGAACCCGCCCATCCATCAGGCTGCACCGTGGCCATGAGCTCTGGCGTGGCCAAACGTAAACGCCGATCCGCCTTGAGTCGTTCAATCATGGCCCGCAACACCTCGGGTTTTAGATAAACACTAGCCTCTTTCAAAAAAGACTCCAATTGTTTCACCAGAGTCAACTGATCCATACCCAGTGGGTAGTTTGCGCATATTTCATCCACATGCGTCAACACCCAATGATCGGGCACAGTGCCAATTTCTTTGAACACCACCCGCATGCCATCCAGCGCCACTTGTCGACGCAACACATGCGTCATGCACGCAGTGTGGAGTCGCGAATAGGCTTGCACACGACGCACCAAGCCTATTTGGCGTGGGTAGCGCTTGAAAAAACGCACAAACAAATCAAAGTCAAACCCAGTGCGAATGGTCGCATCCAAAGGCCCAATCTCAGCCAACGCTGCCCTGCGCATAAACACCGTAGGTTGGCAAACAAAGCTGCCATCGGCAAAGGTGTCCAGCGGTGTTGATGGGGGTTTGGTGGGGTAATTGCCCAGCACGTCCCCAGCCACATTGATATGTTGGCCCTCCCCGTACACCATTTGGTGGTTGGGACGATTTTCAAAATGCGCCATGGCGCGTGTCACGGCCTCTGGGGCATACAGGTCATCTGAATTCAACCATCCCACCACATCACCATGTGCATCTGCAATGGCGCGGTTCAAGGCATCGGCTGCACCTGAATCACGTTGGCTAGACCAACGCAGTCGCTCGCCGAATTCGGCTTGTAGTCGCACCAACATGTCCAGTGAACCATCGGTCGACATGCCATCGGCCACGATCAGTTCGATGTTGGGGTAGTCTTGGTCCAACACACTGCGCACAGCAGCCTCTAAAAACTGCACTTGGTTCAAGGAAGGCATGACCACGGATACTAAGGGTGGCAAGGCGGTCGTTTTGTCAGTCATGTTGGGTCTTATAAAAAACAGTTCTAACCAAGGTTGGTGTATTTTGCGTAAGCCAACTTAATCAGTTGCTCTACGCCTTTGCGTTTCAAAAACTCGGCAGAAGTGAGGAAGTCAACCAACACCATATCGGTCGTCATCCCCACGCGCGGTTGAACAACAGCCATGGACTCGGGTTGGCGCGAAAGAAAAATCTTATAAGCCCCAATGACATCCTCAGCGGTGACGGTCTTAAGCTTCAGTTGCTCATCGGAACTCATTTCGTTTTCTGTACCTTGTTGCGACATTTCAAGATACAAATTCAGCTCTTCAGGAATCACGGCTAGACAAGAATGCTCATTCAATGATGAGTTCAGCATTTGGGGATTGATAAATATTCTTGCGCCATGAGCGCGTATGGACTCATGAAATGCAACATGCTCGCAAACTTGACCTCCATTGACGCCGTTATGAAACAAACCAACATAACGAGCGTTATTTAAATACGCTGTCCTATAAATGCCTAAACCTCCAAATGCGGATTCAACCTCTATCCATTCTGAAGTGGTTGGGATTTCAATCATTCTTGAATGAACTGCACTGTAGGTCGCAACAGCTTTAGCCAAACCCATCTTTTCTAAAAAGATCTTTTGCTGCCAGCAATCGCTGGGGTTCCATACGGGGTGTCTGAGCGCCCAGATGTCGTAATACAAACCACTTTGGTTGGTGGTGACCGCGCCCCAGTCATCTCGCTCAAAGCTGCTCATCACGCCTTCTTGCGTGAGCTGAGACTGCGAGTTATCAAGGTCTGCAACTACCATCAATTGCGCCCCCACAAGCAGTGGGTTGGTGTTGATTTCAGTCAAGCACAAGTTACGACAGTGGGCAATTCTGTCGGTCCGCAAAGGCATGTCTTTTTCGAGCATGCCCAAAGATTTGAAATGAAAATTGGGCACCAACGCCTGCAAACTCACCAAGCAATCCACCG
>CAJBHE010000063.1 GCA_903952885.1 uncultured Burkholderiales bacterium | reverse complement strand
TGGTTAGCACCCATGTGTCCTTGCGCAAAGCCATTGAGGCGGTGACGATCGACAACATTTTGCAAACCCTGCGCATCACCCATGCGGCTGAGTTGGCGGCGACGGGCCGAGCTCCTTACATGGCCGTGGCGGGCCTGAATCCGCATGCGGGCGAGGGTGGCTTGATGGGGCGTGAAGAGCTAGAAATCATCTTTCCTGCGTTGCAACAAGCCCGCGCTGAAGGCATGCTGGTGAGCGGCCCTTTTGCGCCAGACACCGTGTTCATGCGCGCCCGCGCCAAGAACGGCAAAGCAGGTGAGTTTGATGTGGTGATTGCGATGTACCACGACCAAGGCTTGATTCCCGTGAAGTACTTAGGCGTCGAGCAGGGCGTCAATGTGACGCTGGGCCTACCCTTTGTGCGCACCAGCCCCGACCATGGCACTGCCTTTGATTTGGCGGGCACGGCCAAGGCGGATGCGTCTAGCTTGATTGCGGCAGTGGCCATGGCACGCGTCTTGAAACGCTGACTGGGTAAAAAGAGCTTATTGTTTTAGTATGTCTCTTACCCCACGAACACAGAGCGCAAATGCTTTGAATTCCTTCAACATATCCAACTTCCCACATATATTAAAAGTACTCTAAAAAATAGTCGCTTCATCTCGGGCTTGGACAGGAGAAGAAGGTCGAGTCAGTCTGGGGACTTAGCGGTCAGCTACAATGTTGGACTAGCCAAACCAGTGACGATTGTTTGAGGAATTTCATGAGTGACACCCCAGTAGACACCAGTAAACGCACATGGCTGATTGCCTCGTCATGCGCAGGTGCAGTCGGCGGCATAGCAGTTGCTGTGCCTTTTGTGAGTACTTTCCAGCCTTCCGAGCGCGCCAAAGCAGCCGGTGCAGCTGTTGAAGTCGATATCTCGGCTCTTAAGCCAGGAGAGAAGTTAACGGTTGAGTGGCGCGGTAAGCCCGTTTGGATCGTCAAGCGCACCCCTGAGCAACTTGAGTCTTTGAACAAGACTGAACCTCAATTGGCTGACCCTAAGTCTGAGCGTAAGCCCAGCGAGTTGACCCCCGCTTATGCGCGCAACCAAGCCCGCTCTATCAAGCCTGAAGTGTTTGTTGCTGTTGGCATATGTACGCATTTGGGTTGTTCACCTTCCGATAAGTTCCAAACAGGCGCACAACCTTCTCTACCTGACGATTGGCACGGCGGCTTCTTGTGCCCTTGCCACGGCTCCACTTTCGATGTGGCTGGGCGTGTGTTTAAAAATAAACCTGCCCCAGACAACCTAGAAATCCCGCCCCACATGTACCTCTCCGACACAAAGCTGTTGATCGGTGAAGACAAGAAAGCCTGATAGGACACACCATGGCTGAATTCAAAGAAATCTCCCCGGACGCCAGCGCTGGCGAAAAACTGTTGAACTGGGTGGACAACCGCTTCCCCGCTTCAAAAATGTACAAAGAGCACCTGTCTGAGTACTATGCCCCGAAGAACTTCAACTTCTTCTACTTCTTTGGCGCTTTGTCATTGTTGGTGTTGGTGATTCAAATCGTCACGGGCATCTTCTTGGTCATGCACTACAAGCCAGATGCTGCATTGGCGTTTGCCTCTGTGGAATACATCATGCGCGATGTGCCATGGGGTTGGTTGATCCGCTACATGCACTCTACGGGCGCTTCAGCGTTTTTCGTGGTGGTTTATCTGCACATGTACCGTGGTTTGATTTACGGCTCTTACCGTAAGCCACGCGAATTGGTATGGGTGTTTGGTTGCGCCATTTTCTTGTGCTTGATGGCCGAAGCTTTCATGGGTTATTTGCTGCCTTGGGGCCAGATGTCCTATTGGGGCGCTCAAGTGATCGTCAACTTGTTTGCTGCTGTACCTTTCGTGGGTCCCGATTTGGCTTTGCTGATTCGTGGTGACTATGTGGTCGGCGACGCTACCTTGAACCGTTTCTTCAGTTTCCACGTGATTGCTGTGCCGCTGGTCCTCTTGGGCTTGGTTGTGGCGCACATCATTGCCTTGCACGAAGTGGGTTCCAACAACCCAGACGGCGTGGAGATCAAAGGCCCGAATGCGCTGAAAGATGCCAACGGTAACCCCTTGGACGGTATTCCTTTCCACCCTTACTACACCGTGCACGACATCTTGGGCGTGAGCGGCTTCTTGTTGGTGTTCAGTGCGATCATCTTCTTCGCCCCTGAGTTCGGCGGCTACTTCCTCGAGTACAACAACTTCATTCCTGCTGACCCGCTGAAGACACCTTTGCACATTGCGCCTGTTTGGTACTTCACGCCTTTCTATTCAATGTTGAGAGCCGTGACGCCGGAAATGATTTACGTTCTGATCGCTTGCGTTTTGGCTGGCGCTTACTTTGGCGCGGTGCGAACTCAATTGCCGAAGATGGTCAAAGCTGGCGTGGTTGGCGCTGCAGTGCTGCTGTCGTTGAGCATGCTCACCATTGATGCCAAATTCTGGGGCGTTTTGGTTATGGGTGGTGCTGTGATCATTTTGTTCTTCTTGCCATGGTTGGACAACTGCGAGGTTAAGTCGATCCGCTACCGTCCTGATTGGCACGTTTACATGTACGGCGTGTTTGTGGTGAACTTCATTGTGTTGGCTTATTTGGGTGTTCAGCCACCGTCAGCCATTGGTGAGCGCGTGTCTCAAGTGGGTACTTTGTTTTACTTCGGTTTCTTTTTGTTGATGCCAATTTGGAGTCGCATGGGCCAAACCAAGCCAGTCCCTGACCGTATCATTTTCACGCCTCACTGAGATTCACGGAGAAAATAACCATGAAAAAAATTATTCTCAGCTTGGCATTGGCCCTTGGGGTGATTACTTCTGCGCAAGCATCAGGTGACACTATTGCTTGGGACAAAGCACCAAACAAAACCAATGATCTGGCAGCCTTGCAAAACGGCGCCAAGATTTTTGTAAACCACTGCTTAAATTGTCATTCTGCTGCTTACATGCGTTACAACCGATTGAAAGATATTGGTTTGACCGAGCAGCAGATCAAAGACAATTTGTTGTTCACGACTGAAAAAGTTGGTGACACGATGAAGTCCAACATTGATCCTAAGCAGGCCAAAGAATGGTTTGGTGCTACGCCTCCTGATTTGACTTTGATCGCACGTTCACGTGCTGGCCACAACGGAACCGGTGCAGACTACCTCTACACATACATGCGCACGTTCTACCGTGATGAAACCAAAGCGACAGGTTGGAACAACCTGGTCTTTCCGAACGTAGGCATGCCTCACGTGTTGTGGGAGTTGCAAGGTGAGCGTCGCCCTGTGTTTGAGTCGCATGAAGAGCATGGTCATCAAGTTGAAGTTTTCAAGGGTTGGGAACAAATCAAGCCCGGCAAGTTGTCGTCCTTGCAATATGACCAAACCATCGGTGATCTTGTCGGCTACTTGCAGTGGATGTCTGAGCCAGCACAAAACACTCGCGTACGCATCGGTGTGTGGATCATGCTGTTCTTGGTGGGTTTCACCATCATCGCTTGGCGCTTGAATGCTTCCTTCTGGAAAGACGTCAAGTAATTTGCAATTAATTCGGCAGCAGGTCTCTCGCCTGTTGCCACCTCACGGAGTGACAGGCTAGCCTGCCACTCTTTTTGATTTTTAGGAGCCGCCCATCATGATGGTGCTTTATTCGGGAACTACGTGTCCCTATTCACATCGCTGCCGTTTTGTCTTGTTCGAAAAGGGCATGGACTTTGAAATTCGCGATGTCGATCTTTACAACAAGCCCGAAGACATCAATGTGATGAATCCTTACGGTCAAGTGCCTATCTTGGTTGAACGCGATTTGATCTTGTATGAATCCAACATCATCAACGAGTACATCGATGAACGCTTCCCGCATCCACAGTTGATGCCCGGCGACCCTGTCGAACGTGCACGTGTGCGCTTGTTCTTGTTAAACTTCGAAAAAGAGTTGTTCACACACGTGACCAATTTGGAGTCTCGCGCTGCGAAAGCCACCGACAAAACCTTGGAAAAATCACGTGCTCACATCCGTGATCGTTTGACCCAGTTGGCCCCCGTCTTCTTGAAGAACAAATACATGTTGGGAGACAGCTTCTCCATGTTGGACGTTGCCATTGCACCGTTGCTGTGGCGCTTAGACCATTACGGCATCGATTTGTCTAAAAATGCAGCACCCCTACTTAAGTACGCCGAGCGCATCTTTTCGCGTCCAGCTTACATTGAGGCATTGACCCCTTCTGAAAAGGTCATGCGCAAGTAAATTCGTATGCTGAACGCTCCAGACGCAACTTCTACCCGTCCGTACTTGCTTCGTGCTATGCACGAATGGTGCACGGACAGTGGCTTCACGCCGTATGTGGCTGTCTTCGTGGACGAGACTGTGCAGGTGCCTATGGAGTACGTTAAGAACGGGGAGATTGTGTTGAATGTGGGCTATGACGCAACTTCCGGCATGACATTGGGCAATGAGTTCATTGAATTCAAAGCCCGCTTTGGTGGTGTGCCGCGAGAAATCATCGTACCGGTTGACCGAGTGATGGCCATTTATTCGCGGGAAAATGGGCAAGGTATGTCTTTCCCCTTGAGTGCCTCTACAGATGCCTTGGCTGTGCCTAAAAAGTCAGTGTCTAGCCGCCCATCACTGAGTGCAGTGGAGACTCCGCACCCAGAAGGTGTTTCAGATGAAGCGTCGCCAACACCCTCGTCAGCGCCTGCTCGCCCAACACTTACGCGCATTAAATAAGGGCCTTATGTTAGGTTAGAATTCTGCCTGCGCCGCTTTAGCTCAGTTGGTAGAGCACCCGCCTTGTAAGCGGTAGGTCGTCAGTTCGATTCCGACAAGCGGCACCAAAATTAAAACCCGTTATACCTTTGGCGTAGCGGGTTTTTCTCATTCAACTGGGTGATTTCACTTTCACACGAATTGTGTTGACATCCCAGCCTTTGGTGCGCAAATGGGCGCACAAAGCAGGCAGTGTTTGGCGCAACTTGGCCGCAACCGCACTGTTGGGCACAAGAAGGCACCACGCATCGCCCTCAACCCCACCCGATTGAATGAGCGAATGCAAAGAGACTGGAAGCAGAGGTGCGATGGCTTTGAGCCGATTTTGGGTGTCACGCGCAATGGCTGAAAACTGCGCCAAGGAAGGTGCTGAATTGACCACTTGCTCTAAGGTTTGCGATTTGCCACGGCTAAAAACCTTGGCTTTGGGCGGCGTGCTGTAGCCAAGTGCGCGATAAGCAGCAAGGGTGTCTGGATGAGGCTTAGAACGTGTGGCCATCTGGCAATTATGAGGCTGCTGACGGTTAAAATTCTAAGCTTCTATCCAGCCTTTCAAAAGGATTTTGCGACCCTTGCTTTCCAGTGAAATCAAGACTCCCGCAGTGCTCGCATGGCTCTATCTTTCCTGACTCAAATTTTCGGTAGCCGCAATGAGCGCCTACTCAAGCAATACCGCAAAACTGTCACGCAAATCAATGCGTTGGAACCTTCGCTGGAAAAACTCAGCGATGAGGCTTTACGTGGCAAAACCGATGAATTCAAGCTACGCGTGGCTCATGGCGAAACCTTAGACGCATTACTGCCAGAGGCTTATGCCGTGGTGAGAGAAGCATCAAAACGCGTCATGAAAATGCGCCACTTTGATGTGCAGATGCTGGGTGGCATTTCTTTGCACAACGGCAAAATTTCAGAAATGCGCACGGGTGAAGGCAAGACCCTCACCGCCACACTGCCTGTATACCTCAATGCCCTCACTGGTAACGGCGTGCATGTGGTGACCGTGAACGATTACCTGGCCAGTCGCGATGCGCAATGGATGTCACGCCTCTACAACTGGCTGGGTTTGACTGTTGGCATCAACTTGCCACAAATGCCACGTGAAGAAAAGCAAGCGGCGTATCGCGCCGACATCACCTACGGCACCAACAACGAGTTCGGCTTCGACTACTTGCGCGACAACATGGTCTATGAAGTGGCTGACCGTGTGCAGCGAAAACTCAACTATGCCATCGTTGACGAGGTGGACTCCATCTTGATCGATGAGGCGCGCACACCACTCATTATCAGCGGCCAAGCCGAAGACCACACCGATTTGTATGTGGCCATCAACCGCATCGTGCCGGCGCTGACTCGCCAAGTGGGTGAAGAAGATCCACGCACGGGCGAGGGCATCATCACGCCAGGTGACTTCACGGTGGACGAAAAATCACACCAAGTGTTCATGACTGAACAAGGCCATGAAAACGCAGAGCGCCTCTTGAGCGCCAATGGCTTGCTGGCCGAAGGCGCGTCTTTGTACGACCCTGCCAACATCAGCTTGATGCACCACTTGTACGCAGCTTTGCGTGCTAATCATCTTTATCACCGCGATCAGCACTACGTGGTGCAAAACGGCGAGATCACCATCGTCGACGAGTTCACAGGCCGCCTGATGTCGGGCCGCCGTTGGAGCGACGGCTTGCACCAAGCGGTGGAGGCCAAAGAGGGTGTGGAAATTCAAGCTGAGAACCAAACCCTCGCGTCTATTACCTTCCAAAACTATTTCCGTTTGTACAACAAGCTCGGCGGTATGACCGGCACGGCCGACACAGAAGCTTACGAGTTCCAAGAAATTTACGGTTTGGAAACCGTGGTCATTCCACCCAACCGCATCAGCAAACGCGAAGACCAACTCGACCGCGTCTACAAAACCACCGCCGAAAAATACGTGGCGGCGATAGACGATATCCGCGAGTGTTACGAGCGTGGCCAGCCCGTCTTGGTGGGCACTACGTCGATTGAAAACTCTGAGCTGATTGCCGAGATGTTGGACAAGGCCAAGTTGCCTCACCAAGTGCTCAACGCCAAGCAACACGCCAGCGAAGCCACCATCATTGCGCAAGCAGGCCGCGCCAAGATGATCACCATTGCCACCAACATGGCTGGTCGTGGTACCGATATCGTTCTGGGTGGCAACGTCGAAAAATCAATTGCTGAAGTGGAGACCAGCGATTCGTTGGATTCCTCAGAAAAGAAAAAACAAATCGACGCCTTGCGCGTGCAATGGACCAAAGACCATGATGAAGTCAAGTCACTTGGTGGCTTGCGCATCATTGCCACAGAGCGTCATGAGTCACGCCGCATTGACAACCAATTGCGCGGACGCTCAGGCCGTCAAGGCGACCCAGGCTCATCGCGCTTTTACTTGAGCTTGGACGATTCGCTCATGCGCATCTTTGCGGGTGAGCGCGTCAAGTCGATCATGGAGCGTTTGAAGATGCCTGAGGGCGAAGCCATTGAAGCTGGCATCGTGACACGCAGCATTGAGAGCGCACAGCGCAAAGTCGAAGCGCGCAACTTTGACATTCGCAAACAGCTGTTGGAATACGACGACGTGTCCAACGACCAGCGCCGTGTGATTTACCAGCAGCGCAACGACATCTTGGATGCCACGGATTTGACCGCTCAAATTGCCAATTTGCGTGAAGGTACCTTCACCGACTTGGTGCGTCAATACGTGCCAGAAGAATCGGTGGAAGAGCAGTGGGACATTGCTGGCTTAGAGCGCGCCTTGTTACAAGAGTGGCTGATCGAATTGCCATTGCAAGACACAGTTCAGCAAGCCACGGCCATCACCGATGAAGAAATTTTGGAGCAAGTGGTAGCAGCTGCGCATGCGGCATTCCAAACCAAGCTGGACCGTGTGGGCATCGAGCAATTCACACCCTTCATGCGTGTCGTCTTGCTCCAAAACATTGATAGCCATTGGCGTGAGCATCTGGCAGCGTTGGACTATTTGCGCCAAGGTATCCACTTACGCGGTTACGCACAAAAGCAACCCAAGCAAGAATACAAGCGCGAGGCGTTTGAGCTGTTTGGCCAGTTGCTTGACTTGGTGAAAAACGAAGTCACCCGCGTGTTGATGACGGTCAAGATTGAATCCACTGAGCAAATTTCACAAGCCGCCTCTCAGTTGGAAGACCGAGCAGAAAATTTGCAGAACGTGACCTACACCGCCCCCGACGAGTCAGGACAACCCGTGACCACAACTGATGAGTCCACCTTTGCTGCACAAATACCCTCAGTGGGCCGCAACGAGCCTTGCCCTTGCGGCAGCGGTAAAAAATTCAAGTTTTGTCACGGAAAGTTGGCTTAAGCAATGACTGTTCACCTTAACCCTCCTAGCCCTTCAGACTTACACGCTATTGCAGGCGTGCGCATTGGTGTCACCCAAGCGGGCATTCGCAAAGCTGGCCGTAAAGACTTGACCGTTGTGTTGATCGACGAAGGCGCATCGGTCAGCGGCGTGTTCACACAAAACCGTTTTTGCGCTGCGCCTGTGCAGCTGTGTCGCGAGCATTTGGATTCAGGCCAAGGCATCCGCGCCATGGTGGTCAACACGGGCAACGCCAACGCCGGCACTGGTGAAGAAGGCTTGAAGCGCGCACATGAAACCTGTGTGGCTTTGGCCGAAGCCTTGCATATTTCGCCCAACCAAGTGTTGCCGTTTTCCACCGGCGTCATCATGGAGCCACTGCCACATGACCGCATCATTGCGGGCATGCCAGCGGCCATTGCCGCTGCGGGTGATGCGGGTAGTGCCCAGCAATGGGCTGATGCTGCCGAAGGCATCATGACCACAGACACCGTGCCCAAGGCTGCCAGTGCGCAAGTGAAAATTGGCGGTGTGACTGTGAGCGTGACTGGCATCAGCAAAGGCGCAGGCATGATTCGCCCTAACATGGCCACCATGTTGGGCTATGTGGCGACCGATGCGTGCGTGGCTCCCGTGTTGATGAAAGAGCTGTCATTGGCTTTGGCCGAAGGCTCGTTCAACCGCATCACCGTGGATGGTGACACATCGACCAATGATTCGTTTGTGGTGATCGCCACCAACAAAGCGCTGCACGCGCCCATCACCAGTTTGCAAAGCGCAGAAGGCCAATCCTTGCTGCACGCCATGTTGCAAGTGGCACGTCAATTGGCGCAAGCCATCGTGCGCGACGGTGAAGGCGCGACCAAGTTCATCACCATTCAAGTCGACGGCGGCAAGACAAGTGCAGAGTGCCGCCAAGTGGCTTATGCCATTGCCCATTCCCCCTTGGTGAAAACAGCATTCTTTGCCAGTGACCCCAACTTAGGTCGCATCTTGGCTGCGGTTGGCTATGCGGGCATTGCCGACCTCGACCAAACTGGCATTGATTTGTATTTGGACGATGTGCATGTGGCCATTCAAGGTGGTCGTCACCCCGAGTACCGAGAAGAAGACGGTCAGCGCGTGATGAAACAATCAGAAATCACCGTGCGTGTGGTCTTGGGCCGTGGCTCGGCCAGCGACATGGTGTGGACCTGCGACTTGAGCCACGATTACGTCAGCATCAACGCTGACTACAGAAGCTGATGACAGAAGAACTTCACCCTTTAGAACGCTTGGTGCAACGCGCCGAAGCCTTGATGGCACGCATTGAACAGGTGTTGCCGCAACCCATGACGGAACCCGACTGGTCAGCCAGCGTGGCCTTTCGCTACCGCAAACGCAGCAGCGGGCGCGGTGGCTTAGAGCCCGTGCGTCATGTGGCCAAACTGGGCTTGGCCGATTTGCAAGAAATTGACGGTCAAAAAGAAAAAATCCAGCGCAACACCGAACAGTTTGTGAAGGGTTTGCCTGCCAACAACGTGCTGCTGACCGGTGCGCGTGGCACGGGCAAGTCGTCGCTCATCAAAGCGTGTTTGAACGAATACGGTCCACAAGGTTTGCGTTTGATTGAGGTCGACAAAGACGACCTGACCGATTTGCCCGACATCATCGAGTTGGTGTCCGAGCGGCCTGAAAAGTTCATGATCTTTTGTGATGACCTGAGCTTTGAAGATGGCGAGCCAGGCTACAAAGCCCTCAAGTCGATCTTGGATGGCTCAATTGCAGCAGCCACACCCAATGTGCTGATTTACGCGACCAGCAACCGTCGCCATTTGTTGCCCGAGTACATGAAGGAAAACCTCACGTACACACACACCGACGACGGCGAAGTGCACCCAGGCGAGGGCGTAGAAGAGAAAATTTCTTTGTCAGAGCGCTTTGGTTTGTGGGTGAGCTTTTACCCGTTTAGCCAGGACGAATACCTGACCATTGCCGCGCAGTGGCTCTCGTCGTTTGGCTTCAAGCCTGCAGAGATTGAGGCAGCCCGGCCCGAGGCTTTGGTGTGGGCCCTCGAGCGCGCCTCACGCAGTGGCCGTGTGGCGTATCAGTTTGCCCGCGATTACGCGGGCAAGCACGCTGCGTAAATCACGCGCGTCAAGAACATGACAGAAACCCTTGTGCGCGTGGTCGATGCCGATCAACCCCGCTCTTCCGATCGCAGCTGGGTGCAAGTCGCTGTTGGCGTGTTGATGCGTAGCGACAATTCTTTCTTGTTGACCAGCCGCCCCGAAGGCAAAGCTTATGAAGGCTTCTGGGAGTTTCCCGGCGGCAAACTTGAAGCGGGCGAGACGGTTGAGCAAGCTTTACGACGCGAGCTTCAAGAGGAAATTGGCATCACCATCCAAGACTGCACGCTGTGGAAAACCGAGCGCATCGACTACCCACATGCCTTGGTGCAGCTGAACTTTTGCAAGGTCACGCAGTGGACGGGAGGGTTGCAAATGTTGGAGTCGCAAATGTTTGCTTGGGAGCAGTTGCCGGTCACGGTGAAGCCTGTGTTGCCCGGCACGGTGCCTGTGTTGCAGTGGGTTGCTCAAGAGCGCGGGTTTATGGGCGACACGCACACCGCTTGAGCCACTTTAGGAGAATTGCACACCGCATTAAGCGCCTCTTCACAGGCGCTTTTTTATTGCAAAGGTGTGTTCTCGAAGTCGGCGTCGTCTTGAGGTGTTTGGTCAGGCAAGCGGTGTTCTTCGTTGGCCCAAGCACCTAGGTCAATGTTGCGGCAGCGTTCACCGCAAAAGGGCCGATACACATTGGCCGTTTCGTAGGGACTAGGGCCGCCGCACTGCGGGCAAACAACGATACGAACCTCGGAGTCAGCCATGTCTTAGACGCAAAGAGCCATTTCAAAAGGCACATCATCCGTGCTGTGCTGCAAACGGCCATCGCCGTCTTGGCGCATCATGCGCACCCAAATCATCAAGCGGTTGCCACTGATTTCGGGGATGAAGCCCAAGGCTGGGTCCATCGCCACACGCATGAGTTGAAACTTGCCCTGTGCCAGCGATTGCTGGAACTGGCCGCCCATTGCCATCATTTTTTGCGTGGTGCCTGTGTCGCGCATCAGTGACAGCAGCAGGTAGACCGAAGCTTTCATCGGCTGGAACACCTCAAACCAACGCAAGATGTCGGCACGGCGCAAGTCAGGGCTTTGTTGTTGCCAAGCGTGATACGCAGGTAAATCAAAACAGCACGTGCCACCCGGAATAGCCACGCGGTTACGCAAGGCGGACAGCCATTCGTTGTCGGTGATGTTTTGACCAATTTTCCCCATCGGGCCGCTGAGCCCGCTGAAGCAGCGCTCAATGTTGTCTAACAGCTGTTGCAATGCCGTTTCAGAAACAGAGGGGTTACCGCGCAGAGAATTGAATTGTTGCTTGTGACGCTCTAAGTCTTTGAGCACATCCGACTTCAGGTCGGTACGTCCACCAGCATCAACCAATTCAAACAAAGTGGTCAGCGCAAAGTGGTTGTCCACAGGGTGGTCGCGTGTGGTGAGTTCTTCGAACCGCTGGAACAAATGCTCCAAACGCAGATAAGTGCGCACACGTTCGTTGAAGGGATGTTCGTACAGAATCACGCGAAAGACTGGTCAGTTTTGGGCATTTGCAATTCTAAGATCATACCTGTACGAACATGGGGCTCAGTGGGTTTAAGGCGTTCGAATGGGGAGCTGGGCCACGGCTTCTTGCAAGGCCTCTTTGGTAATGCCCTCGTTGTAAATCACCCAATCTGCTGCCGCTAATTTGTTGGCACGGGAGGATTGTGTGGAGATGATTTTTTGAACCGCTTCCGGGCTCAAACCACTGCGGGCCACGACGCGCTGAATTTGGGTTTCCACCAAGCAATCGACCACCAACACGCGATCCAACTGAGCTCGCCAGCGAGCCCCTGCCTCAATGAGCAGTGGAATGTCAAACACCAAGGTGAGGTAGCCAGCGTGAAGGGCGGATTGGGCTTGTCGCTGGGTTTCTTGCGCCACCAAGGGGTGGATGATGGCTTCCAAGGCGTCTTTGGCCTTTGGCTCGCTGAACACATGGGCACGCATTTGATCGCGGTTGAGGGCGCCGTCTGGGGTGACAAACGCAGCGCCAAAGGTGCGGGCGATGGCCGCCATGGCAGCACCTTGTGGTGCGGTCACACTGCGGGCGATGGCGTCGGCATCCACCACCGCTGCACCGCGCGCCTGCAGCATGTGGCTGACGGTGCTTTTGCCGCTGCCAATGCCGCCCGTCAAGCCAATGCGAAGTGGGGTTTGCCTTGTGGTCATGCAGCTGAGTCTATTCAAAAAATCACCAGCCCATCCACAGCGCAATCACGTCGATGCCAATGACAGCAACCAAGCCACCCGCCACAGCTAAGAAAGGCCCAAATGGCACATAGCCGTCGTCGCGTAAACGGTGGGTGAACTTGAGCGCCAACCCCACCATGGCCCCACTCAAACTGGCCAGCATGACCACGGCTAGCAAGGCCAAGGGCCCAAGCCAAGCACCGAGGGCCGCGAGCAGTTTGAAGTCACCCGCACCCATGCCTTGTTTGCCCGTGACCCGTTCAAACGCAGTGGCTACTGCCCATAGCGAGGTGTAGCCAATGACGGCACCCCAAACGGATTGCGGTAAAGGCAATGGCAGCCAGCCCAAGGCGCTGGCAATGAGGCCGCCCCAAACCAAACTTTGCGTGAGATCGTCGGGCAGCAAGGTGGTTTGCCAGTCGATCACCGACAAAGCCAAAAGCACAGTGGCAAAGCCAGCCCAACAAAAACCTGTGGCATTGAAGCCCCAGTGCCACGTGCAGAGCAGCCAAATCAAGCCTGTGCTGAATTCAATCACGGGGTATTGCACACCGATGGCGTGGCTGCAAAATCTGCAGCGGCCTTTGAGCCATGCAAAGCTGATTAATGGAATGTTGTGCCACACCTTGAGCGGCGTGTGGCAGTGCGGGCAGTGTGAGGCAGGCCAGCACAGGTCGTAGCGTTGCGCATCGCCCTCTGCAGCGTGCTCGGCCATGACCATGCGTGGCAAACGGTGAATCAACACGTTCACAAAACTGCCCATCAGCAAACCCGAGCCAAACACCAGGGCCATGTCCCAGGTCATACCACTTGCCCCAGTTGAAAAATTGGAAGATACAAAGCCATCACCAAGCCGCCAATCAGCAAACCCAGCACCACCATGATGAAAGGTTCCAAGAGTGTAGACAGTCGCGCGACGGTGCTGTCCACCTCGCGTTCGTAGTGTTCGGCCGTCTTTTCCAGCATGTGGTCGAGTGCGCCAGACTCTTCGCCAATGGCGCACATCTGCACCACCATGGGCGGAAACAAGCTTTCTGTGCTGTCGAGTGCGCGCGACAAGGCTTGACCTTGGATGAGCTGGGCCTGAATGGCTTGCGTGGCCGCTTGAAACGACAAATGGCCAGTCACACCTTGCACGGCTTCTAGAGCTTCGGTCAATGGTACGCCCGCGGCAAATAGGGTGGCTAACGTGCGTGTCCACCTGGCCGTGCACGCATGGCGTGTGAGCGGCCCTGCGATGGGAAGGCGAAGCAGCAGTCGGTGCAAGGTGCGCCGCCAGTTGATGCGCTGCAGCACTTGTCGCTTTAACCCCCAAGCCGCTAAACCGATCACCACCAAAAGCCAAAGTCCGAAGCGCTGAAGGCACTCGCTGAGTGCAATCACAACTTGCGTGAGCCACGGCAACTCAGCCCCAAAAGACGTAAAGATATTTTGAAAGGCGGGTACGACAAATACCAAGATCAATACCAACACAAGACCTGCAATGGCCAGCACAGCGCTTGGATAAATGAGCGCCGAGCGGATGGTGGCGCGCAAGGCTTCAGACTTTTCTAAGTGGAGGGCTAAGCGCTCCAACATGGTGTCGAGCATGCCGGCCAATTCGCCCACGGCGACCAGGTTGCAATACAGCGCATCAAACGCGGTGTGTTGTTGCAAGGCTTGGTTCAAAGCAGCGCCGCCTTCGACTTGGGCACGAATTTCGAGAATGAGGATTTTCAAAGCAGCGTTGCCTTCGCTGCGAGACAAGATGTCAAAAGCTTGCAACAGGGGCACGCCTGCATGAAGCAGGGTGGCAAGTTGGCGCGTGAATTGGGTGATATCGCGCGCGGACACGCGGGATTGGGGGTTGAATTGAAGCCAATTTGGCAGACTGAATTGACGCTGGATACGCGTGACCCGAATGCGCTGCCGTTTGAGCTGGTCACTGACGTCTTCAAGGTTCTGCGCGTCAAGCACACCGTGCTGTATGTCACCTTTGCGGTCAACGCCGCGCCAAGCGAAGCGCCTCTTAGCCATGTTGGGTCAGCGCCATGACTTCTTCGACCGACGTGATGCCCTGCAGCACTTTGAGCCAGCCCGCTTGGCGCAGGGTGCGCACCCCGTCCAATGCAGCCTGGCTGGCAAGTGCTTGAGCATCGCTGTCTCTCATGATGAGGGTTTGCATGGCGTCGCTGATGGGCATGACTTGGTACAAACCAATGCGCCCTTTGTAGCCCTTGTCGCATGCATCACAGCCCACCGCCTTGTGGGGCAGTGCTTGTGCGCGCATGTGGGGTGGAATGCCGACTTGGTCTTGCGAGGTGAACTGGCTGAAAAAGAAATCGATTTCGTTCGCATCCAAGGGGCGTTTGCAGTGTTCGCACAACCGTCGAACCAAGCGCTGTGCAGTGATCAAACTCACACTCGCTGCCACATTGAACGCCGCCACGCCCATGTGGCGCAAGCGTGCCAAAGTGCCTGGCGCATCGTTGGTGTGCAGGGTCGATAAAACCAAGTGGCCGGTTTGTGCGGCCTGAATGGCGATCTCAGCTGTTTCTAAATCGCGAATCTCACCCACCATGATCACGTCGGGGTCCTGGCGCAGCAGCGCGCGCAGCGTGGTCGCAAACGTCAAGCCTGCACGTTCATTGATGTTGACTTGGTTTGCGCCTCGTAAGTGAATTTCTGAAGGGTCTTCCACCGTGGAAATATTCACCTCGGTGCGATTGAGCAGTTCAAGGCAGCTGTAAAGCGACAAAGTTTTCCCAGAGCCAGTGGGCCCCGTCATCAGAATCAAGCCGTGCGGCTGCCCCAAGACTTGAACCAGTTTGGCTTGGTCGTCGGGTTCGTAGCCGAGCGCTGCCAACCCAGGGCGCTCACGGCTGAAATTCAAAATGCGCACCACAATTTTTTCGCCGTGCAGCGTGGGCAATGAGCTGACGCGTAAATCAATCATTTGGTCAAGGTAGGGGTATTGAATGCGACCGTCTTGGGGTAGACGTTTTTCGGCAATGTCCATCCGAGCTAGCACTTTGAGCCGCGACACGATGGCGTCGCGCAGTGTGACTGCAGGTGTGGCGGCTACACCCAGCAAGCCATCGATGCGAAACCGTATGCGAAAGAAATCTTCACCGCTTTCAAAGTGCACATCGGAGGCGCTTTGGGTCAAAGCTTGGTGCAGCAAATCGTTAAGTGTTTTAACGGCGTTGTCGGGAGGTGTGGCCATGAATTCCTCATTTAGGTATAAGTGAATTCTTTGTGGCTTATCCAGTCTTGTGTGCAAGTTCGCGTCACGAAAGTAGTTTGTATTTACCTTCGTTGAAGAGTTACGGAATACGCCAATTGGCGTATTTTCTAAAGAGATAAATTTACGTAAACTGACTAAACCAGCATTGCTGGTATCCAAATTAACAATAGGAATAAGAACGTGAACAAGACCGAACTGATTGAACACATTGCAGCTAAATCTGATATTTCAAAAGCAGCCGCTACTCGCGCACTCGCTTCCATCATTGATGCGGTCAAGAAGACCCTCAAAAAAGGCGACACCGTGACCTTGGTTGGTTTTGGTACTTTCAGCGTTAGCAAACGTGCTGCACGTGTTGGCCGTAACCCACGCACAGGCGCAGCTTTGAAAATCAAAGCAGCCAAGGTCCCACGCTTCAAGCCAGGCAAAGGTTTGAAAGACGCTTTGAATTAATATTCAAATCAAATCAAATCAAATTAATAAAAGCCCGCAATTGCGGGCTTTTTGTTTTCACAGAATATGTTTAAAATAAGCTTGTTTTAGAAAAATATTAACTAGGAATATCTCACATGGCACGTACCACCGTCGCAAACCAACTCGCCGCTATCCGTAAACAGCGCGAACTCTTGGATAAAAAAGAGCAAGCTTTGAAATCAAAGTCACATGACAAAGTATTGGCTCAAATCGTCAATATGGCTAAAGAAGCTGGCTTGACAGCGGCTGATATCACCAAAGCGCTGAGCTCGGGCAAGCCTGTCAAAACGGCTAAGGCACCGAAGGCTGCTAAAAAAGGTGGATTGGCTGGCAAGAAAGTGGCCCCTAAGTACCGCAACCCAGCCAACTCTGAACAAACATGGACTGGCCGTGGTGTTTCACCAACTTGGGTGCAAGCATTGAAGGCTGCTGGGACACTTGATACAGCTTTGATCGCTCCAGCTGCGTTCGCTGCTTAATTCTTGCATTGCTAAGGTTAAATCATGCATTCTTTTAAATACTTGGTTTGTGCCTTGGCGCTGCTTGGTTTTGCTGCAATGGCAAAACCAATCGGCAACTACCCCTCGATTCCATTGAGTGAATTACCAGACCCTCTGCGGTCCGTTTGGAAAGAATTGAAGCCAGAGATGAATGAAATGAGCCATTGCGCTACGGCCTTTGACAGCCATTCCGATGGGGAAAAGATGGCTTTTCGCTGCTCCATCCATATCAAAATGTCGGCTGAGGGCGAGCGTCGCGCCATGCGTTATTGCGAAGAAAAGCGTGTTGAAAAGGGCATCAAAATGCCCTGTAAGTTAGTAGAAGAATAAATGCCGATACGCGCCAGTCAGCGCACTAGATTTAGTTTTTGCATGATTTGCTGCGTGGCCTGAATAATCGGCGACGCTGCATTTGTTAATTTGGTGGCATCCGTTGATTGGTGTGCCCACTGGTCCGCACGGTCCAGGATTAAATAGAAATCGCTCATGTCGCCGATTTCAAATGCCTCGTCTTTGGCTTTCATGATTTCAAGCAGCGTGATATAGCCTAGGAAATACAAAGCAAACATCAAAGAAATAGCCGCATTTTGCGAAAGCTCATGCCCATCGACGATTTCGGCAAACATTTCACGGATGGTGTCGATCGTGACAATTTCACTGGGATCGAATTTAAATTCTGCTTGGAAGCACTCGCAAGCAATATCCCATTGCTGAATGCTGTCGGTGTAGGGCTTGTCTTGATCGTGCATTCGAGGGGGTTTCAAAGGTTAATTGCGGCGGTCCAGCAACTGCGATGCTAAGGCATGCATGGCATCGCAGTAGGGGCTGTCGGGCAGAACACTCAGTGCGCGAATGGCTCGCTCTGCTTCTGCATTGGCGGCAGCGCGTGTGGCATTCAGTGCGCCAGTGCTTCGCACAATTTCTATGATTTCAGCTAAGGCCAGCATTTCGCCGGTTTTAATGGCGCTTTGGATGATTTGGCGTTGTGCGTGCGTGCCGCGCTGCATGGCGATGATGAGTGGTAATGTGTTTTTGCCTTCGCGCAAATCATCGCCTAGGTTTTTGCCCAATTCATTGGCATCGCCGTCATAGTCGAGCACATCGTCAATGACTTGGAAAGCAGTCCCTAATGCTTGGCCATAGTCAGCGCAGGCGGCTTCAACTTTGGCTGAGCTTTTGGCCAAGATAGCAGCCAAACGGGTGCTGGCTTCAAAGAGCTTAGCGGTTTTGGAGCGAATCACACGCAAATAGGCTGCTTCGTTAATCGAAGCGTCGTGCATGTTCATCAGCTGTAGCACTTCACCTTCGGCAATCACGTTGGTAGCTTCGGAGAGCACTTGCATGACACGCATTTCGCCCGAATCCACCATCATCTGGAAGGCGCGGGAATACAAAAAGTCACCCACCAACACGCTGGCAGGGTTGCCAAATGATTCATTGGCTGTGGGACGGCCACGGCGCAGGGTGGATTCGTCCACCACGTCATCGTGTAGTAATGTGGCGGTATGGATGAACTCCACCACGGCGGCTAAGTTGTGGCGTTGCGCATCCTCATAGCCCAGAGCGCCGGCCATGAGCAAGAGCAGGGCAGGGCGAATGCGCTTGCCGCCTGCGGAGATGATGTACTGCGACACAGTGCCCACCAACGGCACGCCCGAGTCCAAGCGTTGCGCGATGATGCGGTCAACTTCTGCCATATCGGCAGCAATCAGGGCGAGCGGGTTTGAGGGGTTGGAGAGCAAAGCGTGGATGGAAAAAATAGGATCAAAAGCGTTGAATCGGCTCAGATTATATGGATTGGCGTTCCTGCTGAATCACTGCTATAATTTTGGGCTCTGCGGAAATCCGTCCGTAGATATCCAAATAGATTCTTATCTAGAGGTCTCACATGTACGCGGTCATAAAAACCGGTGGTAAACAGTATCGTGTTGCTGCTGGCGAAAAAATTAAAGTAGAACAGATTGCTGCGGACGTAGGCCAAGAGATTGTGTTCGATCAAGTGTTGGCAGTCGGTAACGGCGCTGAACTCAAGGTTGGCACACCCTTGGTGTCCGGTGCAACTGTCACGGTGACAGTTTTGTCTCACGGTAAGCACGACAAAGTGCGTATTTTTAAAATGCGTCGTCGTAAGCACTACCAAAAACGCCAAGGGCATCGTCAGCAGTTCACCGAATTGCAGATTGCTTCCATCAACGGCTAAGGAGCATTTGACATGGCACAGAAAAAAGGCGGCGGCTCTACGCGAAACGGGCGTGATTCCAAGCCCAAAATGCTCGGTGTGAAAGCTTTCGGCGGTGAGTTGATCTCTGCTGGCTCCATCATCGTGCGTCAACGTGGCACCAAGTTTCACCCAGGCGTCAACGTCGGAGTGGGCAAAGACCATACGTTGTTTGCCCTGGTTGATGGTCACGTGTCGTTCGGCATCAAAGGTGCTTTGAACAAACACATGGTCAACATCACACCCGTTTGATTTTTTCAAATTGATGGATGACAAAGCCCCGACTTGTCGGGGCTTTACTACTTTAAGACACCCATGAAATTCGTAGACGAAGCCTATATCGACATCGCCGCTGGCGATGGGGGGAACGGCTGCGTCTCGTTCCGTCATGAAAAATACAAAGAGTTCGGCGGTCCTAACGGTGGCGACGGCGGACGTGGCGGCCATGTGTTTGCCGTGGCTGACCCCAACCTCAACACCTTGGTCGACTTCCGCTACGCACGCCGTCATGAGGCCAAACGCGGCCAGCACGGCATGGGCTCTGACATGTTCGGCCATGCGGGCGAAGACATCACCTTGAAAATGCCCGTGGGCACCATCATCACCGACGTCGAAACTGGCGATGTGTTGTTTGAGTTGCTCGTGCCGGGTGAGGT
The DNA here is from genome assembly GCA_903952885.1 of uncultured Burkholderiales bacterium. Lineage (GTDB taxonomy): Bacteria > Pseudomonadota > Gammaproteobacteria > Burkholderiales > Burkholderiaceae_C > Limnohabitans. The sequence continues at coordinate 1,879 of CAJBHE010000063.1, read as the reverse complement.
CATCACCATCGCCAAAGGCGGTGACGGCGGTTTTGGCAACATGCGTTTCAAAAGCGCTATCAACCGCGCGCCACGTCAAAAAACACCGGGTTGGCTGGGTGAAAAACGTGAACTTAAGCTGGAGTTAAAAGTCTTGGCTGACGTGGGCTTGCTCGGCATGCCCAACGCTGGCAAGTCCACGTTGATTTCTGCCATTTCGAATGCGCGCCCCAAGATTGCTGATTACCCTTTCACCACCCTACACCCCAACTTAGGCGTGGTGCGTGTGGCTGCAGAGCAAAGCTTTGTGGTGGCCGATGTGCCTGGTTTGATCGAAGGTGCGTCTGAAGGTGCTGGCTTGGGCCATCAATTCTTGCGTCACTTGCAGCGCACCCGTTTGTTGCTGCATCTTGTAGACATTGCACCGTTTGACGAAGGCGTGGATCCTGTGGCGCAAGCCAAGGCCATCGTCAACGAACTGAAAAAATACGACAAAGACTTGTACGACAAGCCGCGTTGGATTGTGCTCAACAAGCTCGACATGGTCGCCGTCGCTGACCGCGAAGCCTTGGTCGATGACTTTGTCAAGCGCATGAAATACAAAGGCCCGGTGTTCCAAATCTCTGCGCTCACGCGCGAGGGTTGCGAGCATTTGATCAAAGACATTTACAAACACATCAAAGCGCAACAGGTGGCTGAGCAGCCACCCGAGTATGTTGACCCTCGTTTTGTTGAGCCCACAACTGAATAAGCAGACATGACGCTCTCCACCTCCACCGTGTTGCGCGATGCACGCCGCATCGTGGTCAAGGTCGGCTCTAGCTTGGTCACCAATGAAGGCCGTGGTTTAGACGAACAAGCCATTGGCGAATGGTGCCGCCAGCTCAGTGCCTTGGTGCGCGATGGCCGCGAAGTCATCATGGTGTCTAGCGGTGCGATTGCCGAAGGCATGAAGCGGTTAGGTTGGACCACCCGTCCGCAAGAGCTGCACGAGTTGCAAGCCGCCGCTGCTGTGGGCCAAATGGGTTTAGCCCACATGTACGAGACCAAGCTGCGGGAAAACGGTTTGGGATCTGCCCAAGTTTTACTCACGCACGCCGACCTCGCTGATCGCGAGCGTTATCTCAATGCCCGCTCTACTTTGTTGACTTTACTCACGCACGGCGTGTTGCCGGTTATCAACGAGAACGACACGGTCGTGAACGATGAAATCAAGTTTGGTGATAACGACACCTTGGGTGCTTTGGTGGCTAACTTGGTTGAAGCCGATGCGCTCGTTATCTTGACCGACCAAAAAGGTTTGTACACCTCAGACCCGCGTCGCGACCCTTCTGCCACCTTTGTGCACGAAGCACGCGCAGGCGACGCCAAACTCGAAGAGATGGCTGGTGGCGCAGGCTCGAGCATTGGCAAGGGCGGAATGATCACCAAAATTTTGGCAGCCAAACGTGCCGCAGGTTCTGGGGCATCTACCGTCATTGCCTGGGGCCGTGAGCCCAATGCCTTGGTGCGTTTGACACAAGGCGAAGCCATTGGCACCTTGTTGGTGGCACAAACTCAAAAGCAACAAGCCCGTAAACAATGGATGTCTGACCACCTGCAGCTGCGTGGCTCCGTCACCATCGACGATGGCGCTGTGAGCAAGCTCAAGGGCGATGGTTCAAGCTTGCTGCCCATTGGTATGACGGGCGTGGACGGCGATTTCTCGCGTGGCGAAGTCATTGCCATTTTGGATGGCCAAGGTCAAGAAGTGGCTCGTGGTTTGACCAACTACGCAGCCGCTGAAGCTCGATTGTTGTGTCGCAAGCCTTCCAGTCAAATGGCTGAATTGCTGGGCTACGCTGCCGAGCCTGAAATGGTGCACCGAGACAATATGGTGCTCTTTAAATAGAAAACGTCC
>CAJBHE010000062.1 GCA_903952885.1 uncultured Burkholderiales bacterium | reverse complement strand
TTAACGGCTGTTGCGCGGCTTGGGTGTGGCGGCTGACGATTTCTGGTACCCCAGCATGAGGAAGCCGCCATACCCAAGCCGCGCAACCCTCTCCGGAGGGAAAACAGAAATCAATGCGCCAAGATCTTGTTCAAGAACTCTTTGGTCCGCGGCTGACGGTTTTCAGGGTGATTGAAAAACTCGTCCTTCGAGCAGTCTTCCAAAATCTTGCCCCCTACATCCATGAAGATCACCCGGCTGCCCACTTTGCGGGCAAAGCCCATTTCGTGCGTCACGCACATCATGGTCATGCCCTCATTCGCCAAGTCCACCATCACGTCCAACACCTCGCCCACCATCTCGGGGTCGAGGGCTGAGGTGGGCTCGTCAAACAACATCACGATGGGGTCCATGCTCAAGGCACGGGCAATGGCCACGCGTTGCTGCTGGCCGCCAGACAGCTGGCCTGGAAACTTGTCTTTGTGCGCCATCAAGCCCACACGCTCAAGGTACTTCAAACCGTGGACGTGCGCTTCTTCTTCGCTGCGGCCCAAAACCTTTTGCTGGGCGATGGTCAGGTTTTGGGTCACCGACAAATGCGGAAACAGCTCAAAGCTTTGAAACACCATGCCCACGCGGCTACGTAGTTTGGGCAAGTCGGTGTCTTTGCCATGCACGGGAGCACCTTCCACATAAATCTCACCCTCTTGAAAAGGCTCCAACGCATTGATGGTTTTGATGAGGGTTGATTTGCCCGACCCCGAGGGACCGCACACCACCACCACTTCGCCTTTTTCAATTTTGGTCGAACAGTTGTTCAGTACCTGCACGGAGCCGTACCACTTGGACACATTTTTCAATTCAATCACAGCAAACTCCAGCTCGAATTTTGAGCGCGCATTCTTCACAACGCTCAGCGAATGATGGCAATGCGCGCTTGCAAGCGACGCACGAGAACCGAGAGGCCAAAACAAATCACAAAATACACCAAGGCGGCCAAGATGTACACCTCTTCCACGCGGCCATAAATCTTGCCTGCGGTGACGAAACCCTTGAGCAAGTCATACGCACCAATGGCGTAGACCAAGGAGGTGTCTTGGAACAAGATGATGGTTTGCGTCAGCAACACAGGGATCATGTTGCGAAACGCCTGTGGCAAGACAATCAAGCGCATGTTCTGTGCGTAGCTCATGCCCAAAGCCTGCCCCGCCATCACTTGACCGCGCGGAATGGACTGAATACCCGCCCGCATGATTTCGCTGAAATACGCCGCTTCAAAAGCCACAAACGTGATGGTGGCCGAAAGCTCTGCGCCTATCGAGCGACCAATCAAAAAGGGAATCAGCAAAAAGAACCACAAAATCACCATCACCAAGGGGATGGAGCGCATGCCATTCACATAAATCACGGCGGGCGTAGACAACACTTTGTTACCCGACAAGCGCATCAGCGCAAGCAAAGTACCAAACACAATGCCACCGATGGTGGCCACGATGGTCAGCTCCACGCTGAACAACATGCCCTTCAACACAAACTTGTTGAAGATGTCCCAGTCGAGAAACGAAAAATCGAGGGCACTCATACTCAGTGCCCCCCGCCCACATTAGCTGCGACCACCAGGCCGGGAATTTGCAGTCGATGCTCGACAAACGCCATCACACGGTTCACCGCAAAAGCGGACAGGGTGTAGAGCGCGGTAACCGCTAGGTACACCTCAATGCCGCGCGAGGTTTCTTCTTGCACTTGCATGGCGTACATGGTGAGCTCGGCAATCGACACCGCAAACGCCACCGACGAATTTTTGAGCAAGTTCATCGACTCGCTGGTGAGCGGCGGCCAAATGGTGCGAAACGCAATGGGCAGCAACACATAGCGGTAGGTTTGCCACGTGGTAAAGCCCATGGCCATGGCCGCATCACGCTGGCCGCGTGGCATGGCTTGAATACCCGCGCGCAACATCTCGGCAATGCGTGAGGACGTGAAAAAGCCCAAGCCCAACACCACCAACACAAACCCCGACACCTGTTGCATGGCCGGAAAGACCTTGGGCAACACAAAGTACCAAAGAAAAATTTGAACCAGCACGGGAATGTTGCGAAACAGCTCCACCCACGCCGTGGCCAATCGGGCCAGGCCGACATTCACACGCGTATCTTGGGGCAAGGTGCGCAAGACGCCCATGAGGCACCCCGACAACATAGCCACCAGCCAAGCACTGCCCGCCACAGAAAGCGTCCAGCCCCAGGCTTCAAACATCCACTCGAGGTAGGTTCTTCCCCCACCATCATCCTGAAGAAAAACCTGCCAATCGAGTGTCATGACTTTACGAATTTAGAAATTACTTCTTGGCGTAAGCTTCTACAGGCTTGTCGTTCAAGTTCTTCCAAGCATCTTTGTTGGCATCGCTGGCAGGCATGCCCAGCTTGATGCCTTTTGGAGGAATGGCTTGCGTGAACCACTTGTCATACAGCTTGGCGAGTTCGCCCGACTTGGCCAAAGCCGCAATGGTGTCATCCGCCAATTTCTTGAAGGCGGGGTCGTCTTTGCGGAACATGATGGCGATGGGTTCGACGTTCAACACTTCACCCACGATTTTGAAATCGGCTGGGGCTTTGGAGTTGGCAATGTTGCCAGCCAATATTTGGCCGTCCATCACGAACGCATCAGCACGACCCGATTCGAGCAGAAGGAAGCTGTCTGCGTGGTCTTTGCCAAACACTTCTTTGAAGTCAACACCTGTGGCGCGTTCGTTCTTGCGCAGCAACTGCACAGACGTGGTGCCCGTGGTGGTGGCCACGTTTTTGCCGTTCAGCTGAGCGATGTTGGTGATGCCCGAGTTGGCGCGTACCGCAATGCGCACTTCTTCGACGTAAGTGGTGAACGCAAAAGCCACTTGCTTTTGACGCGCTTCGTTGTTGGTGGTCGAGCCGCACTCGATGTCCACCGTGCCGTTTTCAGTCAAAGGAATACGGTTTTGTGAGGTGACCGAGGTGTATTTGACGTCCAGCTTTT
>CAJBHE010000061.1 GCA_903952885.1 uncultured Burkholderiales bacterium | reverse complement strand
TATTTTGCTTTTAATTTTTATTCTAAATTAATTATTATTTATAAATTTATAATAATTTATTGTTATTTTCTGCTTATGTTTACGGGTTGGCAGATGGTTTTAATTTCTTACGCTAAGACTGAACAAACCCAATTCATCAGCCCTTTGCGCGGCGCTGAGATAATCAAAAAATATGAAATTTAGCCTGACATTTGCATTCGCCAGCGCTCATTTTTTCGCTGTCGCTCAAGCGGGCGAAGTGACGGTGGCTGTGGCCGCCAACTTCACCGCCCCCATGCAAAAAATCGCCCAAGCGTTTGAGCGTGACACCGGGCACAAACCTAAGTTGGCGTTTGGCGCAACGGGCAAGTTCTACGCACAAATCAAAAACGGTGCGCCGTTTGCGTTGCTGTTGGCGGCCGATGATGTAACCCCTGCACGCCTAGAAAAAGAAGGCCTCGCGGTGGCAGGCACGCGCTTCACCTATGCCACGGGACGCTTGGCGTTGTGGAGCAAGCAACTCAACTTGGTGGACGACAAAGGTGAGGTGCTGCGTAGCAATCGGTTCAACAAGTTAGCCATTGCCGACCCCAAGCTTGCACCCTATGGCATTGCTGCGATGGAATTGATCAATAAGTTGGGCGTGCAAGCCAATGTTGTACCGAAGCTTGTGCAAGGCGAGAGCATTGGCCAAACCTACCAATTCGTCAGCACCGAAAACGCACAGCTCGGTTTTGTGGCCTTGTCGCAAATCTCATTCGACGGTCGTATCACCCATGGCTCCGCGTGGGTCGTGCCGCAAAGCATGCACACACCCTTGGAGCAAGATGCGGTGTTGCTCAACGCAGGCAAAGACAACTCAGCCGCCCACGCGCTGCTGAAATACCTCCAAGCCGACAAAGCCAAAACCATCATTCGCCAATACGGCTACGCCTTGTAAAGTGTGGGCATGAATTTAAGCGCCGAAGATTTCCAGGCCATTGCACTCACGCTGCAACTCGCCAGCGTGACCACCGTGCTGCTGCTGTTGCTGGCCACGCCTGTGGCGTGGTGGCTGGCGCACACGCGATCTGCTTGGCGCGCACCTGTGGCGTCATTGGTTGCGCTGCCTTTGGTGTTGCCGCCTACCGTGTTGGGTTTTTATTTGCTGATTGCCTTGGGCCCCAATGGCCCGATAGGGCAGTTCACGCAGTGGGCGGGCTGGGGCACCTTGGCATTTAGCTTTTTGGGTTTGGTGTTGGGCTCGGTCGTTTACTCGTTGCCGTTTGCCGTGCAGCCGTTGGTCAATGCGTTTGAAGCCATGGGGCCGCGCCCCATGGAAGTGGCCGCCACCTTGCGAGCCAGTAAGTGGGATGCGTTTTTTACCGTGGCCGTGCCCTTGGCCAAGCCCGGCTTTGTGATGGCCGCCATGCTGAGCTTTGCGCACACCGTGGGTGAGTTTGGTGTGGTGCTGATGATTGGCGGCAACATTCCCGACAAAACGCGTGTGGTATCCACCCAAATTTACGGTCACGTCGAAGCGATGGAGTATTCACAAGCGCATGGTTTGGCTGGCGTGATGTTGGTGTTCTCTTTTGTCGTGTTGTTGGGCCTGTCGTGGTTCAACCGTCGCTCTGACCAACGCAAAAAGGTGGGCGTATGAACATCCACCTCAAGCTAGACATTGCGC
>CAJBHE010000060.1 GCA_903952885.1 uncultured Burkholderiales bacterium | reverse complement strand
TGCCTTGCTCTTTGAGCATTTCGGAGAGCTGATTATCCGACAGTGGCTTTTTGGGGTTCTCGCTCGCCACAAATTGCTTGATGAGAGCGCGCACCGCTGTGCTGGATGCGTTGTTGCCGCTGTCAGTCTCAAGCCCTGAGCCAAAGAAATACTTGAGCTCAAAAGTTCCAAATGGCGTGCTCATGTATTTGTTGGTGGTCACGCGGCTGATGGTGGACTCGTGCAAGCCCAGTTCTTCTGCAATCTCGCGCAGCACCATGGGGCGCATCGCAAGTTCGCCGTGGATGAAGAAGTTTTTCTGGCGCTCAGCAATGGCATTGCTCACACGCAAGATGGTGTCAAAACGCTGCTGGATGTTCTTGATGAACCAACGCGCTTCTTGCAAGCGCTGTTGCAAGCCGGCATGGTTATCGCCTTTGCCGCCTTTGAGGGCGTTGGCGTAAATGTCGTGCACGCGCAAACGGGGCATCACGTCGGGGTTGAGCGCCACCTTGAACTTAGGCGCGATGGTGGACTTGCCCACGCGGGTCACCAACACATCGGGCACCACCACATGGCGCTCTACGTCAGCAAAGCGGCGGCCGGGTTTTGGCTCTAGGCGACCAATCAGAGCGATGGCCACTTTCACATTGGCTTCGCTGTCACCCACGATGACGGCCAAGCGTTTGAAATCGCGTTTGGCCAACATCTCCATCGGCTGCTTACACATGAGAATGGCCGTGTCACGAATGTGCAAAGCCTCTTCGCCCTTGGGCTCAAGCGCTTTGAGTTGCAGCGTCAAACACTCAGCCAAGTCGCGCGCGCCCACACCCACGGGCTCGAGGCTTTGCAGCAACGACAGGGCCACTTGGAAGCGGTGTTCAAGCTCTTCAATTTGCTCTTCGTTGTCCCCGCCCAAACCTTCGGCCAAGCTTCGCAGCGTGTCTTCTAGGTAACCGTCGTCGTTGAGGTTTTCAATCAAATAGCGCAGCGCGGCGGAGTCGGTGGGGCTGAGGCGCAGTGACAGCGCTTGGCGGTGCAAGAACGAAGTGAGCGACTCTTGCATGCGCGCCAATTCGGTGGCGTCTGCGGTGTCGCTGTCAGCAGTGTTGTTGTGATTGCTGGCAGGTGCGTCGCCGCCCCACTCGGAATCGTCGGGCGAAAACTCCACACTGCCGTCGCCGTCCCAGCTCTCAGCGATGCCGTCCACGCTGGGCTCGGTATCGCTGGCAGTGTTGTCCACACTGATTTCAGACATGCCGCCGTCCATCGACGGCACCTCGCGAATGGGTTCAACTTCTTCGTCACGGCTAGGTGCATCGGCTTTATCCAAGCCAAACTCTTCGCGCGGTGCTTCTTCAAAATCTTTGTCGAGAAACGGGTTCTCGTCGAGCATTTGCTCAATCTCTTGGCTCAACTCCAAGGTCGACAACTGCAACAGTCGGATCGACTGCTGTAACTGGGGCGTGAGCGCCAGATGTTGCGAAACGCGGAGTGATAAGCCTTGTTTCATGATCACATTCGGAAATGTTCGCCCAGATACACACGGCGCACATCAGCGTTCTCAATGATTTCTCGCGGCGTGCCCTGCGCCAGCACACGGCCATCGCTGATGATGCACGCGTGGTCGCAAATGCCCAAGGTTTCGCGCACGTTGTGGTCGGTGATGAGCACACCCATGCCACGCGCTTTCAAAAAACCAATGATGCGTTGGATCTCAATCACCGCAATCGGGTCGATGCCCGCAAACGGCTCGTCCAACAAAATAAAGCGCGGGTTGGTGGCCAAGGCGCGGGCAATTTCCACACGGCGACGCTCACCACCCGACAAAGCCAATGCTGGCGACTCACGCAAGTGGTCTACACGTAGCTCTTGCAAGAGCGAGGTCAGGCGTTTTTCAATCTCAGCGGGGCCTAGGGCGTTGCCATCTTCATCGCGCTGCAGTTCCAACACCGCACGCACGTTTTCTTCCACGTTGAGCTTGCGAAAAATCGACGCTTCTTGCGGCAAGTAGCTCAAACCCAAACGCGAGCGACGGTGAATCGGCAAATGCGCCACTGGCTGGCCGTCAATCGTGATGGTGCCGCCGTCAGCGCGTACCAGGCCCACGATCATGTAAAACGAGGTGGTCTTGCCAGCACCGTTGGGGCCCAGCAAACCGACCACTTCGCCCTTCTTCACCGAAATCGACACATCGTGCACCACCTTACGGCTGCCGTAGGCTTTTTGCAAATGGTTTGCTTCCAAACGGCTTTCAGTCGCGTCAGCGGTGTGAGAGGGTGCAAGGGTTTCCATCACGGTTTATCCAATAATTTGCTACGCGGGGCCAGTACCGCCTTGACCCGACCGCTGCCTGCTTTGCCACCTTCTGTGCTGCGCTGTCCGTCGATGCTGAACATATCCGTGAGGTTTTCATAAATAATGAGTTTGCCAGTCATGGTGTCGCTCAGCACCGGGCCACGGTAGCGGCGTACTTCGGCGCTGTCGATCAGCTTGATGCGGTCAGCCTTGCCGTCAAACTCAATACGCAAGGCTTCGCCTTCCATGAACTCGTCATTGCCTTCGCGCTTTTGACGAAAAAATGCGCGTTTACCAGGCTCCGGAAAAATGACACCAAATTGATAGCCATCAGCGTCTTCATGCATTTCGATGCGAGAGCCACGCATGACCATCGAGCCCCTTGTCAACACAGCACGCCCAGTGAAAACACTCACCTGCTTCAGCTCGTCATGGACCAAGATATCGGCTTCGATGTTGGTGGGCTTCTCACGATCTGCTTTTTCTGCCGACGCCGCTACTGGCACGATGGCCATCATTAGCGCGAGTGAGAAAGTAGCAAATGAAGTCAAGGCACGAATATTGCTCGTTAAAGTTGATGGCATTCTAACCATCAAGAGGTGAAATTTCGGTGCTGACTTGTTACGAATGACTCAGCGGCCCCGGCGAACTTCGCCCATCAGGTATTCGGCCACTTGCAAGGCGCGCTCCATGGTTTGGGTGAGTGAGCCATCGGTGTAGAAACGGCCCGCGATACCCAATGCTGGCACGCCTTGCACTTTGAACGAATCTTGCAACTGGGTGGCACGTCGCGCCTTGGTAGAAACGCCAAAGCTGTTGAAGGTGTCCAAAAACTTTTTCTCAGGCAACCCATTCTTGTCGGCCCATGCGGCCAAGGATTGTGCGCTATTGAGCTGCTGACGCTCGTTATGAATGGCGTGGAACAACTTGCCATGCATGGCGTCAACCATATTGAGCGACTCAAACACGTAGTAGGCGCGCTGTTGCGCTTCAAAGTCGTCACGAAAACGCACGGGTACGCGCTGCACCACCACGTCTTTGGGGGCAGCTTTCAGCCATGACGCGAACTGCGGCTCGAAGGCATTGCAGTGCGGGCAGCTGTACCAAAAAAACTCGACCAACTCAATCTTGCCCGCCCCCACATCGGTAGGCACGCGCTTGTCGAGCGACAAATAGTCAGTGCCCTCAACGGGCTTTTTAGTCGCAGCAGGTCCTTGCGCTTGAACGGCCATTGGCAAATGAGCCACAGCGGCTGCGCCAACAGCTACCAAAGAAAAATCACGACGCTTCATGGAATACCTCTTGATGATTAACGTTGCACCCGCACCATGGCGGAATCGATGTGAGCGGCTTCCAACTTGGCGCGCACGCGCTCGGCTTCCGTTTTGTCCATCGGGCCAACGCGCACACGATGGACCGTGCGGCCGCCTTGATCGCGTTCACTGATTTTGGCATCCAAACCGAGCATCGCGGTTTTGGCACGCTGAGTCTCCGCTTCGTCATTACTGCGATACGCGCCCGCTTGTACAAAATAAATGAATGGGTCGGTGTTTGTTGGCTTAGGCGCCTCCACAGGCTTGGCCTCAGCAGGCTTAGGCTCAGCCGATTTCACTTTGGCCAAGTCACCCAAAGGGTCCGCACTTTTAAGGTCTACTTTGGCCGCGGCATCTTGCTTGGGCTCAGGCGTGACATCGGCCTTGGACTCGTCCACCTTATCGCCAGACTTGGCACCTTTCTTGCCATACAGCGGTGCATTGGGATCCCAGTCTTTGTTTTTTTCGGCTTCGGCAGCATCTGAATCGGCAGAGCGATTTTGACCTTTGGTCAAAAACGGAATGGGCATTTTGGTGACGTAAATGGCCACCCCAAGGGCCACGGCCAAACCCACCACCAAACCGATGATGAAGCCCACCAAAGTGCCACCGTGTTGCTGATTCAAGCGCATCAAAATCTCCGTCGTCTTTACATGCTGGCGGGGGCAGACACACCCAACACCGCCAAGCCATTGTGCAACACCTGCGCTGTGGCAGCCACCAGCGCCAAACGTGCTTTTTTCACCGCTTCGTCATCCACCAAAATGCGCTCGGCGTCGTAATAGCTGTGATAGCTGGCCGCGAGGTCGCGCAAGTAGAAGGTCACGTCGTGCGGCGCAAAGTCGACCGATGCTGCACTCAGCATGGCGGGGTACTTAGCCAGCTGCAACATCAGTGCTTGAGCTTGTGGGCTCTCGAGCGCAGACAAGTCAACGCCTTGGAGCGAGGCCACATCGCCGCCGTCTTTGTCGGCCCAGGCACGCAGCACTGAGCAAATGCGAGCGTGTGCGTATTGCACGTAGTACACGGGGTTGTCGTTGTTCTTTTGCACGGCCAAGTCCACATCGAAGGTGTACTCAGTGTCAGGCTTGCGGCTCAGCAAGAAGAAGCGCACCGCGTCTTTGCTGGTCCATTCGATCAAGTCGCGCAGCGTCACGTAGCTGCCCGCGCGCTTAGAAATCTTGACTTCTTCGCCTCCGCGCATCACGCGCACCATGGTGTGCAACACGTAGTCGGGGTAGCCCTCGGGAATGCCCACATGGGCGGCTTGCAAGCCAGCGCGTACACGAGCAATCGTGCCGTGGTGATCCGTGCCTTGGATGTTGACCACCTTGGTGAAGCCGCGTTCCCACTTGGTGATGTGGTAGGCCACGTCCGGCACAAAGTAGGTGTACGTGCCGTCTGTCTTTTTCATCACACGGTCTTTGTCGTCGCCGTAGTCGGTGGACTTCAGCCACAACGCACCGTCTTGTTCGTAGGTCTTGCCAGCGGCTTGCAAACGGTTCACCGCATCGGCCACTTTGCCGCTGGTGTAGAGGCTACTTTCCAAGTAATAGTTGTCGAACTTAACGTCAAAGGCTTTCAAGTCGAGGTCTTGTTCGTGACGCAAATAGGCCACGGCAAATTCGCGCATGCCGTCCACATCGTTCACATCGCCGCTGGCGGTGAATTCGCGATCATCCGATTTGACGGTTTTGCCGGCCAAGAAATCGGTTGCGATGTCTTGGATGTAGTCGCCGTTGTAAAAAGCTTTGCTCTCTGGGTTCTC
>CAJBHE010000059.1 GCA_903952885.1 uncultured Burkholderiales bacterium | reverse complement strand
CCCCTTTGTTTCAACAAGAGTTGATGGCTTACTGGGTCAGCGAGATCAACAAGCCCGTGCCCGCACAAAAGCTGGCTGACTTCAAGGCGTTTGCGTGGGAATTGTTTCAAAGCAAAGGCTATTTGGCCTACATCACCACCAGCGCACAGCCGACGCCCGAGGGCTCGGTGCTGACGGTGAATGTGGCCATTCCCACAGTGGGCAAGGTGTCGGTGGTGACAGTGGATGGCAACAAGGGCAAAGAGTACGCCGACGAGGTGGCCCGCCGCTTCAGCGCCATTTACAAAACTGGCACACCGGTGGATGTGCAGGGTTTTGAAAGCCAGCTCAATGCCGCAGCCTACGACTTGCCCGTGGACCTAGAGGTGAGCATGCGCCAAGTGGACGCCTCGGTGGTGGATGTGGTGATTAACCTGCGCCCTGTCGACAGCACGCCCGGCAAGGTGTTGGGTGGTTTGGTGCAGATGAACAACTACGGTTTGCAGCAGTTTGGCCACGAACAGTTGGTGGGCAATGTACGAGTGGCTGGCTTGACGCCGCTGTCTGAGTTGTCGCTCACCACCCAACAGTCGCGCGGTGTGGGCTATTACCGTGCCGACTATGAGGCCCCCCTTGTGGGCACGTCCACACGTTGGAAGGTGTATGCCAGCAACGTGCACAGCAACGCCAATGGTGTGAAGGGTTTGTCTAACGAGGTAGGTACTGGCCTGACCAAGCTGCTCAGCACCGACCGCAACGGTCGCTGGTTGGCGGGCACCGAGATATCGCGCCGCGAGACTCAAAACTGGGCAGCTACAGGTGTGGAAAGCGCTGACCGTTTAGACAACCAACTGCGTCTCAAGCTGCGCGCCGAGTCGTCAAAGGGTTGGGTTGATAACTTCAGCAACGAAGTAACTTTCTTTGCGGGCAGAATGAACCTAAACCGCAATGCGACGGACCAAGCAGACGATGCAACCAAAAGCAACGTGGCAGGCTCGTACCAAAAGATTGAGATGAACGGTGGCTTGTCAAACGCTTTGGACAAGGACCGAATTTTGACGGGTTCTATCCGCTGGCGTGCGCAGGCTGCAGCCAAGAACCTAGACACTTACAACCGCTTCTCTTTGGGTGGTGTGAACGGCATGCGCGCCTTTACCTCGCTGGACGGTGTGGGTGACCAAGGTGCTCAGATGTCGTTTGACATCACTCACCAAGTGGTGCCCGATGTGTACGGCTCGTTGTTTTATGACATTGGTGTGGTGAAGAACAACCACACACCTTTGCCAGGGGCAACCGATACCGGCTACTACACACTGCAAGGCGCTGGCTGGCAAGTGGGCGGCAAGATTGACGACTTCAATTGGTCCTTGTCTGTGGCACATGCGATTGGCAAAACACCGGGGTCTGGTGTGTGGACCTCCAACAACACGGTCATTGGCGATTGGCGTGTGAATGCGGCCATCACCAAGCCGTTCTAATCTGCGCACGGCGTTGTGATTGCCCAACGGCCTCGGTAGATACCGAGGCTATTTTTTTTGATAATTTGTTAATCTCAAAATCTATATAAAGGTATTAAAATGAATACCTTATGCGTATTAAAAAAGCAAAGGCATTTTCTTCATGGGCGCTGAGCCTGTGCGTGTGTTGTGTTGTCCAGTGCACGACAACGGCACTGGCCGACCCTGTGTGGCACTGCAGCCGCTCAGGTGTGCAGGTGGCGGATGCGTCAAACAACTTTCATCTTGCAAGCCTTGATGGGGAGTTTGAGGTCATCCGCATCTCTTTACGCGATCTGTATTCGATTTACGAGGGCGCTATTGTCAAAGCGAGTGGCATGGTGGTGTCCGCATGTTTTCTAGGGGGCAATCAAGCGTTG
>CAJBHE010000058.1 GCA_903952885.1 uncultured Burkholderiales bacterium | reverse complement strand
TTGTGATACTCATCGGACGACACGTAGAGGTGTTTACCGTCTTCGGTCAACATAGGTAGGCCCTTTAAAAATTAAGCGATGTAGGGGTGGGTCAACAAGATCGTGTGGTCATGGTCTGGGCTAGTAGACACCATGTGGATCGGCACGCCAGTGGTTTCTGCAATGCGGTTTAGATAATGCTGCGCGGCCTTGGGCAACTGGTTGTACTCGGTCACGCCCACAGTGCTGTCGCTCCAGCCGGGGATGGTTTCGTAGATGGGCGTGCAACGTGCGATTTCGTCAGCACCCATAGGCAAGATGTCGATTTTTTTGCCGTCCAACTCGTAACCGATGCACAACAACAATTCGGTCAAGCCGTCAAGCACGTCGAGCTTGGTGATGCACAAACCTGTCAGGCCGTTCACCTGCGCACTGCGTTTGAGCAAGGCCGCATCAAACCAACCGCAGCGGCGTGATCGACCTGTGGTGGTGCCCTTCTCTGCGCCAATGGTAGCCATGTGGTAGCCGGGCGTGCCCTCTTTTTCCCAATCGAGTTCGGTAGGGAATGGGCCGCCGCCCACGCGGGTGCAATACGCCTTGGTGATGCCCAAGATGTAGTGCAGCATGCCGGGGCCCACGCCCGCGCCTGCTGAAGCATTACCGGCTACGCAGTTGCTAGACGTCACAAAAGGATAGGTTCCGTGGTCAACGTCAAGCAAGGTCCCTTGTGCGCCTTCAAACAGCAGGTTTGCGCCGGCTTGGTGGGCTTCGTTCAACTCGCGTGACACGTCTGCCACCATGGGCAAGATGTCTTTGGCGTACGCCATGGCTTCGTTGTAGACGTGGTCATAGTCGACGGCAGGAGCATGCAAGATGGCGGTTAACACATGGTTGTGCAACTCAAGATTTTCTCGCAGCTTGGTGGCGAAGCGATCGGGATGCTTGAGGTCTTGCACACGCAAAGCGCGGCGAGCAATTTTGTCTTCATAGGCAGGGCCGATGCCACGGCCCGTGGTACCTATCTTGGCCGTGCCCGCCTTCTCTTTGGCAGCTTCACGGGCAATGTCAATCGCAGCGTGATAAGGCAAGATCAATGGGCAAGCTTCGCTGATGCGCAGGCGTGAGCGCACTTCCACGCCGGCTTTTTCAAGGCCTGCAATTTCTTCCAACAGCTTAGGGACGGACAACACCACACCGTTGCCGATGTAACACTTCACACCAGGTCGCATAATGCCGCTGGGAATCAAATGCAAGGCGGTTTTCACGCCATTGATGACCAAGGTGTGGCCCGCGTTGTGGCCGCCTTGAAAGCGCACCACGCCGGTGGCGGTTTCGGTCAACCAGTCGACCAACTTGCCTTTGCCTTCGTCACCCCACTGGGTGCCGACGACCACGACGTTACGACCTTTGGTTGCGGCCACGGTTTGTCCTTGGGTAGTGCTCATTTCCACTCGATTACTAAAAAATTAAAGGGCTTGAAAGGCGGGAACAGCATGAACTGCCCACAGACCAGCAACTTCGATCAATTCACGATCGCAGTTGAATTCGTCAACTTCACTTTCGTGACCTGGCAATACACAAACAACGGTTTCGCCACGGGAACGCAAGGTCGCGATGGCTTCGCGCAAACCTTGGGCGGTTCCCCAAGGTGCACGAATGGCGGCTTTGAGGTCCCGCTCTGGCACCACGCTGACCAACTCTTTCAGGTCTAAGCTAAATCCTACGGCGGGACGCTTACGACCGAATACCGCGCCCACTTCGTCATAACGTCCACCGCGCACCAAGGCGTCGCTGGCACCTTGAACGAAAACAGCAAAACGCACACCACTGTAATAGGCGTAGCCGCGCAAATCCGCCAAGTCGAAGGTGATGGTCACGCCGCTTAAGTCAGCCGCGATTTGGCGCAACTCAGCAAGTGCTTGTATGACGACGGGCCATGCCGCAAAGGCTTTTTCCGCCTGGCTCAGCACAGATGCATCGCCATACATGCGGACCAAAGCCACCAAGGCGACGCGTACGTTTGCAGGCAAGTGTTTGGTGAGGGTTTGAACACTTGACGTGTCTTTGGCAGCCAAGGCGCAGTGCAATGCATCACGCTCTTGTGTGGTCAAACTCACGCCAGCCAACAAGGCTGGCACGATACGGGCATCGCTCAAATCGAGCGTGAATTGATGGATGTCAACAGCCTTCAAGCTGTCAAGCCCCAAATGTAAAACTTCGAGGTCAGCTTCGATACCAGCGTGACCGTAAATTTCAGCACCAAATTGCAAGGGCTCGCGGGTGGCGAACGGCCGGTCGGGGCGCGTGTGCAGCACTGGGCCACAGTAACAAAGTCGCGTCACGCCAGCACGGTTGAGCAGATGGGCATCAATGCGGGCAACTTGCGGCGTGGTGTCAGCGCGAAGCCCTAGTGTGCGACCGGAGAGTTGATCAACCAGTTTGAAGGTTTGTAAATCGAGAGCACGGCCGGTACCAGACAGCAAAGATTCGAGGTACTCGAGCAACGGCGGCATGACAAGCTCGTAGCCATAGCCTCTTGCTGTGTCGAGATATAAACGACGCAACTCTTCAATGTGCCGGGCCTCAGAGGGCAGAACATCGGCGATGTGATCCGGCAGAACCCAAGCAGACATGTAATAAGGGAATGCTGTTAAAAACCAGATTTTACAGGGCTTATCGCCCTTAACCCAGCCAACAAAACATCAAAAGACCCACCATGACGCAGACCAAGCCGAAAAAACGGATTTGACCGTTGTTAAGCCCCATAAGTTGCGCCATTTTTTCGCGCCATGCTTGTGGCGAAATGAACGGGAAAATGCCCTCAAAAATCAACATCAGCCCAAACGCACCCCACAGCATATCGCTGTCAAAACTCATATCGAAAGCCTGTTACTTCTTAGGCGCTGGAGCGCCGCCAACACCGCTGCTACGCAGGGCTTTGAAGAAGTCGCTAGATGGGTCTACAACCATCACATCGCTCTTCTTGCTGAAGGTGGTTTTGTAGGCCTCTAAGCTACGGTAAAACTGGGCAAAGTTGGCATCGCGGCCGAACGAGTCAGCGTACAAACGTGCGGCTTCAGCATCACCCTCGCCTTTGATTTTTTGCGCTTCGCGGTAGGCGTTGGCCACAGTCACTTCTCTTTGACGGTCGGCATCTGCACGGATTTTTTCGCCTTCGGCAGCACCTGTCGATCGCAGTTCGTTGGCCACACGCTTTCGCTCGGCTTCCATACGGCGGTAGACAGATTCAGTGATGGCATCCACATAGTCAGCACGGGTGATCCGCACGTCAATCACGTCCACGCCCCAAGGCTTGGAACCTTTGACAGCAGCCAGCACTTCACGCTTCACATCGGCTAGCAATTCTTCGCGCTTGAGCGAGAGCAGTTCTTTCACCGTGCGCTTGTTGATTTCTTCTTGGAAAGCGTTTCGCACCACGCGAGCGAGCTGTACCGAT
>CAJBHE010000057.1 GCA_903952885.1 uncultured Burkholderiales bacterium | reverse complement strand
TTCAATGCGGCTGTTGGTGCAAGAGCCAATGAACACTTTGTCGACAAACAAATCGTTCAGCGCTTTGCCTGGTTGCAAGTCCATGTAGGTCAAGGCGCGTTCAATCGCACCGCGCTTGTTGGCGTCTTTTTCTTTGTCGGGGTCAGGCACGATGCCGTTGATGTCCAGCACCATTTCGGGCGATGTGCCCCAAGTGACTTGCGGCAAGATGTCTTCGGCCTTGAGTTCAACCACCGCGTCAAACTTGGCGTCCGCGTCGGAGTGCAAGGTTTTCCAATACGCCACGGCTTGGTCCCATTCCGCGCCACCCGAAAACTGGCCAGTTTTCGCATCGAATCCTGGGGCAAGCGGGCGACCTTTGACGTACTCAATGGTTTTGTCGTCCACCGCCACCAAGCCAGCGCGCGCACCGCCTTCGATGGCCATGTTGCAGACCGTCATGCGGCCTTCCATGCTCAAACTACGAATGGCAGAGCCCGCAAACTCAATGGTGTAGCCCGTGCCGCCGGCTGTGCCGATCTTGCCGATGATGGCCAGCACCACGTCTTTGCCGGTCACGCCTTTGGCCAGAGTGCCTTCGACTTTGATGAGCATGTTCTTGGCTTTTTTGGCCAACAAGGTTTGCGTGGCCATCACATGCTCGACCTCTGAGGTGCCGATGCCGTGAGCCAACGCTGCAAACGCGCCGTGGGTGGAGGTGTGGCTGTCGCCGCACACCACGGTCATGCCGGGCAGGGTGGCGCCGTTTTCAGGGCCAATCACATGAATGATGCCTTGGCGCTTAGACATGAAAGGGAAGAAGGCAGCTGAGCCGAACTCGGCCATGTTGCTGTCCAGCGTGGTGATTTGTTCTTTGCTGATGGGGTCGGTGATGCCGTCGTAGCCCAGCTCCCAGCCGGTGGTGGGCGTGTTGTGGTCGGCTGTGGCCACGATTGAGCTGACGCGCCAGACCTTGCGGCCCGCTTGGCGAATGCCCTCAAACGCTTGTGGGCTGGTGACTTCGTGCACCAAATGGCGGTCGATGTAGAGGATGGATGTGCCATCTTCTTCGGTGTGGACGACGTGCTCGTCCCAAATCTTGTCGTAAAGGGTGCGTCCCATGTGTTTTCCTTTGTCTAGATATCGATTTTATGCGGAGTTGTGGGGCTTAAAGCCCACCTAAGCTGTCACGCGTGTGCCGCCCAGATTGGTGATCACCGGCCTGACTTGGCACAATCGCAACCTATGACAAGCTCATCTCAAACCCCTCTTCATGGCCTACGCGTGGTCGAACTCGGCCAGCTCATTGCAGGCCCTTTTGCCGCCAAAACACTGGCCGACTTTGGCGCAGACGTGGTGAAGATTGAGACCCCCAAGACGGGTGACCCGCTACGCAAATGGCGTTTGCTCAAAGACGGCACTTCCGTGTGGTGGCAAGTGCAGTCGCGCAACAAGCGATCGGTGGCGCTGGATCTGAAAGAAAAAGAAGCGCAAGACATCGTTCGCCAACTGGCCAAAGACGCGGATGTGTTGATTGAGAACTTCCGACCCGGCGCGATGGAGGGTTGGGGTTTAGGGTCGGATGAACTGCTGGCGATTAACCCCCGCCTCATCATGTTGCGCATCAGTGGCTACGGGCAAACGGGGCCGTACCGCGACAAGCCTGGCTTTGGCGTGGTGGCTGAAGCTATGAGTGGCTTGCGCCACCTCACCGCCGAGCCCGGCCGTGTGCCCGTGCGCGTGGGAATTAGCATTGGTGACACGCTGGCTTCGTTGCACGGCGTGATTGGCATTTTGACGGCTTTGCATGAACGCGAGCGAAGCGGCCAAGGCCAAGTGATTGACGTGGCGTTGTACGAGGCCGTGTTCAACTGCATGGAAAGTTTGTTGCCCGAGTACAGCGCCTTTGGTGCGGTGCGCGAAGCAGCAGGCAGCGCCTTGCCGGGCATTGCACCCAGCAACGCCTACCGCTGCGCTGATGATGGCTATGTGCTGATTGCGGGTAACGGCGACAGCATTTTCAAACGTCTCATGCACACGCTGGGCCGTGATGATTTGGGTTCTGACCCAGCGCTCACCGACAACGCAGGTCGCGTGAAGCGTGTGGCAGAGATTGACGCCGCCATTGGCGAGTGGACGGCGCAACTCACGGTGGCACAAGTGATGGACGTGCTGGACAAAGCAGCTGTACCCGCTGGCCGTATCTACACCGTGGCCGATATCGCCGCTGACCCGCACTACCTAGCTCGCGACATGATTCAACACATAAAAATGGACGACGGCACATCACTGGCTGTGCCCGGCATCATCCCTAAGTTGTCACGCACACCTGGCAACCACCGCCGCAATGCGCCTACCATCGGGCAAGACACGGATGCGGTGTTGTATGAAATTGGGCTGACTTCAGCGCAGATTCAAGCGCTCAAAGACAAAGGCATCGTGGGTTGAAGCCCTCATGGGTTATTCGATGCGAATCCCTGCAGCCTTTACCAGCTGTGCTGCTGAGAGAGTTTCGGCATCGAGGTATTTTTCAAAAGCCTCTTGCTGCATGGGCATTGCCGCAGCGCCTAGCTTTTCTAGGCGTTCTTTCACATCTGGCATAGCCATCACGCTCATCACGCCTGTATGCAGTTTTTGCACAATGGGTTTGGGTGTTTTAGCAGTGACAAACAAACCCACCCAGAATGTGTAAGCCGCGCTGGCAAAACCTGCTTCTGAGATAGAGGGCACATTGGGTAATAGGGGGGAGCGTTGCGCTGTGCTCACGGCCAAGGCTTGCAAGCGACCGCTTTGAATCAAAGGCAGGGCCGACACCAGTGGTGCGAAGAACCAGTCAATCCTGCCGGCTGCGGTCTCAGTCAAGGCTTCGGGCGTGCCACGGTAAGGTACATGTTGGGCTTGCACGCCAGTGGCCACACGAAACTTTTCGGCGTTCATGTGGGTGGCCGATCCATTGCCCGCTGAGGCATAGTTGAGCATGCCGGGCTGTGCTTTGGCTTTGGCCACCAGGTCAGCCACGTCTTTGTAGCCCTTGCTGGGCGACACCACGATGACATTTGGCAAACTGGCCAGTGGACTGATGCCGTCGAAGTCTTTCAAAGTGTCGTAGCTGAGCTTTGGGTAAAGCGCGGGGTTCACCACATGGCCTGAACTGTGGACCAGCATGGTGTAACCATCAGAGGGCGCTTTGGCAACCAAGGAAGCACCCACTGTGCCGCCAGCTCCTGTTTTGTTGTCAATGACGATTTGCGTGCCCAAAATTGGACCTAGTTTTTCAGCCACGGTTCGTGCAATCACGTCCGTGCCGCTACCAGCTGTGAACGGCACAACAAATGTGATGGTTTTGTCTTTGGGCCAGTCGGATTGTGCAAAGCTGGGCAGTGATGAACCTGCGGCCAAGGCAGCGGCCCATTGCAAACTCTGTCGGCGTGTGAAAGGTATGTTGTGCATGGTTTGTCTCCTGATGTTTGGAAAATTTAAGCAGAGGGTGGGTCAAAAGGCATGGCCAATAAGATCCGCGCTTCGTGCTGTGTGTGGTTGATGATTTGACGTTTCTCGCCGGGCGCATAGCGGCATGAGTCAAAGGTCTGCAACACCTGGCGGGATTCAATGCCGTCAAGCTCGCTCACCAGCGTGAGTTCACCTTGCAACACCACGTAATGTTTCTCGATG
>CAJBHE010000056.1 GCA_903952885.1 uncultured Burkholderiales bacterium | reverse complement strand
GGCGGCGGCTTCAAACATTTCTACGGCGGTCTTGCCAGGCTTAGACGGCACATCGTCAATGCCCCACAGGGCAGCCACTTCGGCGCGGTGTTCGGGCTTGCTCATATCGCGGTGTGCGCTGATGAGGTTGGCCAAACCACCCACTTCGCGGCCCCCCATGGCGTTGGGTTGGCCCGTCAGCGAGAAGGGGCCTGCGCCTGCTTTGCCAATTTGCGCCGTTGCTAAATGCAGGTTGATGAGAGAGGCATTTTTTGCTGTGCCACTGCTCGATTGGTTCAAGCCTTGGCAATACAGGCTCAGCGTGCGCCACGCGGGGTTGGGCGTGTTGGACTTGTTGTGGTCGGATACTCCTGCAAACCAGCGTGTGGCTTGCAACAGTTGTTCGGGCGTGATGCCGCACACGTCGTGCACGCGTGCGGGTGTGTAGTCGACCACCAAATTTTGCAGCGCGTCAAAGCCTTCTGTGTGCGCTGCGATGTAGGCGTTGTCTACCCAGCCTTCGGCCAGCATCACATGCAGCATGCCGTGAAACAGCGTCACGTCGGTGCCGGGTTGCAATGCCAAGTGCAGGTCGGCGCTGCTGGCGGTGTCGGTGCGGCGCGGGTCGGCCACGATGATTTTGAGTTTCGGGTTCTTAGCGCGTGCATCTTCGATGCGTCTGAACAGAACAGGGTGTGCATACGCTGCGTTGCTGCCCGCGATGAACAAGCAATCGGCGTGCATCACGTCCTCGTAGCAAGCGGGTGGGGCGTCGGCACCCAGGGTGAGCTTGTAGCCAGCCACCGCGCTGCTCATGCATAGGCGCGAGTTGGTGTCGATGTTGTTGGTGCCCAGCAAACCTTTGGCCAGCTTGTTGAACACGTAATAGTCTTCGGTCAGTAACTGGCCCGACACATAAAAGCCTAGTGCATCGACCCCGTGTGTGCGCACGATGTTGCCCAGTGTTTGGCTTGCCAATTGCATGGCGCTGTCCCACGGCACAGGTTGCAAGCTGCCGCCGCGCACCAAGCGGCGCATGGGTTGCAGCAAACGCGTTTGCGCTGCCATCACAGGACTGGCCGACAGGTGCAGCGAAGAACCCTTGCTGCATAAGCGCCCAAAGTTAGCTGGGTGCGCAGGGTCGCCGCGCACACCGGTGATGTGGCCCGCATTCGACTCGATGATGACGCCACAGCCCACACCGCAGTAGGGGCAGGTTGAACGCGTTTCTTTCATGGCGGCTTTCGAGCGGCTGGTGTGTTTCAGTTCGTGACCGTGGCGTCATCAATGGCGAGCGTGTTGAGCTCGTTCATATCCAAGGCCACATTGCCATTTTCTACACGCACCGCAAAGCGGGTGGTGCAGCCAACGTCTGGGGCGTGTGCGCAGCCGTCGGCTAAACCGATGTTCCAGTTGTGCAGTGGGCACACCACGGTTTCGCCAAACACCAAGCCTTGACTTAATGGTCCCCGTTTATGTGGGCATTGGTCCAGGAGGGCAAAGACCTTATCTTCGGCATTACGAAACACCGCCACTTCTACACCCATGGCGCGCTGCACGCGACGTGCGCCCAGCACGGGGATGTCGTCCACTTTACAAATGACTTTCCAGTCGGTCATGGTGTGTGTCCTTAAATGGTGATGGCTTCAAACTGGCGCGTATCGACTTGCGCTTTGTCGAACTCAAACCATGGATCTGGTTCGCCGTCGAGAGTGAATTGCAAGCGTGCCCACAAGGCTTTGCGGCCTGTTTCGTCGTCTAAGATTTTTTTCTTCACGTAGTCCATGCCCACGCGGTTCACGTAGTGCACGGTGCGCTCTAAATACCAACCTTCTTCTCGGTAGAGCTGCATGAAGGCGCCGGTGTACTCCATCACTTCTTCGGAGGTTTTAACTTTCACAAAGAACTCTGCCACTTCGGTTTTGATGCCGCCATTGCCGGCGATGTACATCTCCCAGCCGCTTTCCACGCCGATGATGCCCACGTCCTTGAT
>CAJBHE010000055.1 GCA_903952885.1 uncultured Burkholderiales bacterium | reverse complement strand
GTTGCCGTCTAACACCACATGCTCGGGGTAGAGCTCGGTCACGGTGTAGAGCAAGTCTTCGGGCGCATCGGGGTTACAGCCAGCGGGAAGCGCGTGGCCTTCGACCGTGTGGCCTTCTTCTAGTTCTTTGGGAAAGCGCGAACGCGCTTCTAAAAACACCAAGTTTTCGTCATAGTCGCCAAAGCCTTCTTCAGGTTCGAGTTGCAAGTCGATATGGTCGCCCACGCTTTGGCCTTGCAGAGCTTCCTCAATCTTTGCAAGCAAGTCATCGCCGCCCACCAAAAACTCAATAGGGCTGTCCAATTCGTCCAGCACCTCGCCCAAAGTGTCTTTCAAGGTCCAAGTTAAGCCGACCACGCAGTGTTGTGTTATTTCCATAGGGCAAAATTGTCGCACGATGCATGTGAATAAACCCCTGACCCTGCTCGGCGGCATCAGCCCCGCCGAATTCATGACCACCTATTGGCAGCGCAAACCTTTGTTGGTGCGCCAAGCCATTCCCAAATTCAAAGCCTTGCTGAGCCGTCCCGAGCTGTTTGATTTAGCCGAACAAAACGAGGTTGAGTCACGTTTGGTCATGGGGACCAACGGCGGCCAACGTGACTGGCACATGCAACGCGGCCCGTTCAAACGCCGCGCCATCCCTAAGCTGACAGAGCGCGACTGGACCTTGTTGGTGCAAGGCGTGGATTTGCACGACGACCGCATGGCAGCATTGATGCAGCAATTTCGCTTTATCCCAGACGCCCGTTTGGACGATGTGATGATCAGCTACGCCTCCGAAGGCGGCGGCGTGGGCCCGCACTTTGACAGTTATGACGTGTTTTTACTGCAAGCCCACGGCCAACGCCGCTGGCGCATTGGTCGTCAAAATGATTTGTCGCTGATGCCTGACATGCCCTTGAAAATCTTGGCCAACTTCAAGCCTGAGCAAGACTGGGTGCTCAATCCGGGCGACATGCTTTACTTGCCGCCGCGCTATGCCCACGAAGGCATGGCGCAAGGCGAGTGCATGACTTACTCCATTGGTTTCAGAGTGCCCCAAACCGGCGAATTGGCGCGTGAGTTGTTGTTGCGTTTGAGCGAAGGCGCTGAAGACGCCGCTGGCTGCGATTTGTACAAAGACGCCAACCAGCCCGCCGTGTCTAAGCCTGCCGCGATGCCCGAAGGCTTGGCTGAATTTGCAAAATCAGCAATGCAAAAAGCGTTAAAAGACCCTAAAGCGTTGCAACGTGCTTTGGGTGAGTACCTCACCGAGCCCAAAGCCAATGTGTGGTTTGAAATAGGTGATTTGCCAGATCAGCTCACTTCTGTGCGTTTAGACCGACGAAGCAAGATGATGTATGACGCTCACTATGTCTTCTTGAACGGTGAAAGTTGGCGGGCCGCAGGTAAAGATGCAACTTTGATGCGTCAGTTGGCGGATTCGCGTGAGTTAACTCAAGTTGACCTCGTTAAAGCTAGTTCAGAAGCACTCAGTTTACTGATGGAGTGGTGTGATGATGGTTGGCTCCATGCGGGTGCATGAGTTTGACTAGTTTGACGCAGGGCTGACAATTGATTCTGAGTTTTTATAGGAATTACCCTATAATCTTTTACTGAATTGAAGAGCTCGAGCTCCTTGGTTTGGTTGTGGTGAACTCCACAGCAATTTCCGGAAATTGTTTTCATCTCCCTTAAGGAATATTCACATGAACAAGTCAATCCTGTTGGCATCTTTGTTGGCTGCTGCCGCTCTCGTCGCTTGCGGCAAAAAAGAAGCTCCTGCTGTTGAAGCCGCTCCTATGGCCGCTTCTGCTGCTGTTGAAGCCGCTTCTGTGGCTTCTGAAGCCGCTGCACCAGCTTCTGACGCTGCCAGCAAGTAATCAGTTTTCGAACTGAATGCAAAAGCCACCCTCGGGTGGCTTTTTTCATGGGTGCTTTCAATCGTTGTCTTCAAACTTGCATCCACATGGAGCCAGTCGTCGAGTCTGCCACTTGAATGTCGGAGGGGGCACAGCCCAAGGCTTCGCTCAGGCTTTCGCGGGCTAGCTCAGGCGTGTTGTTGCGTTCACTCAAGTGTGCGGCCAGCACGTAGCTCAGTTGCTCATGTTTGACGCGGGTCAGCAAGTCAGCAGCTGCATGGTTGGCCAAATGCCCCCAAGGCCCTGCCACCCGTTGCTTTAAAAAGCTGGGGTAAGCCGAGGCTTGCAACAAGTCAGGGTCGTGGTTCGCCTCTAGCAACAAAGCATGGCACCCCTGTAAAGCATCGACCACATGTGACGAAGGATGGCCCAGATCGGTGGCAATTCCTAAATGCCGTTGGCCATCCGTGCAACGCAGCTGCAATGGCTCGCGGGCGTCGTGTGGCACTGTAAAAGGTAAGACCTGTAAAGCACTAACCTCAATCGAGCAGCCATCGCGCGCCACATTCAGCAAATGTTGGTATGGAGTCCAAGCCTCGTCACTCACGGCCATCCAAGTGCCTTGGCTCATCCACAGCGGCGTTGAATAGCGCTTGACAAAACTTCGCGCACAGCCGATGTGGTCGCCATGCTCGTGGGTGATGAAAATAGCGTCAAGGTCTTCGGCGCAGGTGCCAGCTTCAATCAGGCGTGCTTCAAGGTCTCGAAGACGAAGGCCGCAGTCGATCAGCAAACGGGTGGTGTGGGCGCCACTTTGGGCTTCAACCAAGGTGGCGTTGCCTGAGCTGCCGCTGCCTAGGCTTTTAAAGCGCAGCATGGCGCAAGCTCAAACCTGTTTCAATCAGCGCAGGTCGTCTGCTAACAACTTCAAGATGCGCTGTGAAACTGGGGTGTTTTCATTTGCGCCGCTAGCATTTTGCACGGTCACTTCTGTAGCAAGGTCTGCTTTGCGCAATGCGATGCGGTATTTGACAGGGCCAGTTTCAGGCTTTGAGCTGCTGAACATCTTGCCAAAGAAGCCTTTGTCGTCTTTGGAGATGATGTCCACGTAACGCACGAAGTACACACCTTGAGCACGATCGCGGTCTTCCACAGTAAAGCCTGTGCGATCTAATGCCAAGCCGACGCGACGCCATGCCACATCAAATGTGTCTGGGATGCTCAATAGCGTGGTGTCACCCCGAGTGAGCAAGGTGGTTTTGTTGGCGGCAATTTCTTGTGCGGTGATGCCAGTTTTAGCTTGTTCTGCCGAGACACCGAGTTTGAGCATCAAACGACTCAAAAACTCAGCTTCCAACTCGGGATCGCTGGGGCGTGCTGCCCAAAGGGTACTGGTTTTGGACTGGTCTTTGTATTCTTCGCTCATGCCGCGGTGGGTGACAAAGATGTCGACACCGCCGGTGCTGTTGCGCTCAATTCGGGTGCGGAATTTGTCACGCTCGCCAGAAGAGTACAAGCCGTCAAGCACTTTGCCCAATGAACGGCGAATGAAATCTTGTGGAATTTTGGCGCGGTTTTCGGCCCATTCGGTCTCGAGCAATCCCAGTTGTTGCTGTTCGATCACGTAGGTGAAACCGTTTTCTTTCCAGAACTCTTGCACGAGTGGCCACACCACATCGGCTGAGCGGTTTACCACCAACCACCGTTGCTTGCCATCGCGTTCGATTCGCACGTCGTTGACTTGTTTGGCTGCTGTGGTAGCAATGACAGGTGTCGAGCGCACGCCCATGCTGCTTGCCATCACGGGGCCGCCTGGTACTGCATAACGTGTGTCGCGGTTGAGTTGCGACAGGTCTGGCGGTATGTCCAGAGGTACCACCTTGGTACCGCCTTCAGATTTGTAATTGACCTTGTCGCCATCCATGATGGAAGAGCATCCACTGAGCAATGCGAGGGTGGTCAGCGCAATTGTGGTGCGATTCATAGCAAAAGAAATTTTCACAGACAAGGCCTTTTAAACAATCAGATCAAACCAGCAGCGCGCAAGGCGCCTTCCACCACAGGCTCATTGGCCAAAGTGAGTTCGGTCATGGGTAAGCGCAGGGTCGGGCCTGCAAGACCCATGCGGTGCATCGCCCATTTCACGGGAATGGGGTTGGCTTCCACAAACAGTTGTTTGTGAACAGGCATCAATTTGAATTGGATGTCCATGGCGCGTTTCACGTCGCCAGCCATCGCGGCCACACACAACGCGTGCATCAAGCGTGGTGCAACGTTGGCGGTCACGCTGATGTTGCCTTGGCCGCCGCACAGCATCAAGGCCACGGCAGTAGGATCGTCACCTGAGTACACAGCAAAGCCTTTGGGTACATCGCGAATCAGCCACTCGGCGCGTTCGATGTTGCCTGTGGCTTCTTTGATACCCACGATGCCTGGCACTTGGGCCAAACGCAGCACGGTATCGTGCGACATATCGGCCACAGAGCGGCCGGGCACGTTGTACAAAATCACGGGCAAGTCCACTGCTTCGGCGATGGCTTTGAAGTGCAGGTATTGGCCTTCTTGCGTGGGTTTGTTGTAGTAGGGCACGACTTGCAGTTGGCAATGTGCACCCACTTTTTTCGCGAACTTGGCCAGCTCAATCGCTTCCGCGGTGGAGTTGGCGCCGCAGCCCGCCATGATGGGCACATGACGCTCAGTGTGCTTGGCCGCTTGCTCGACCGACACACGGATGATTTCGCAGTGTTCTTCCACATTGACGGTGGGTGACTCGCCGGTGGTGCCCACGACGCCGATGCAATCTGTGCCTTCGGCAATGTGCCAATCAATCAGGGTGCGCAGGGTTGGGTAGTCAACGCTGCCGTCTGTGTGCATGGGGGTGGCCAGTGCCACGATGCTGCCGGTAATTGGGGGTCATGTCCGCGAGTTCGGTCAAGGAAAAACGTTCATTCTAGCGATTGCTAAAGCTGTTTTTAGTTCGAAAGTGGGTAACGCACAGGTGTTTGTGTTTCGCTTATCTCGCGCACGGCCACGATGCGTTGCACAAAACGCTCGGG
>CAJBHE010000054.1 GCA_903952885.1 uncultured Burkholderiales bacterium | reverse complement strand
GGTTTCGTTGCACATCAAGAGAATGGCAAACGTTCCCAGCACTTGCGAGAGGTGGTCACGTTCATACAGGCGGCGCAAGATAGACACTTCTAGCAACACGCCAAACTGCGCAGCGCCCGCCACACCCACGCCCAGCCCCAGCCAAAAAGAATCGGTGGCCGCAGCCACTGTGGCAATCAGGTAAGCGCCGACCATGTAGAGCGAGCCATGCGCGAGGTTGATCATGTCCATGATGCCAAACACGAGCGTCAAGCCCGCGGCCAGCAAAAACAACATCAACCCAAACTGCAAGCCGTTGAGCGATTGCTCAAACAGCAAAATCCCATCCATGTTTACAGACTAGGCATCTTGCAGCTGGCTACGTAAGCGTCCGCATGGTTTTTGAACACAGGGCTCAAAGTGCGGTTGGTCACGCGGCCTTTGGCGTCTTTGGTAATGACGCGCAAGTAGTAGTCTTGAATAGGAAAGTGGTTGCTATTGAACTTGAATGCACCACGCACCGAATCAAACTTGGCGGCCTCGAGTGCTTTGCGCACAGCAGCTTTGTCTTCCAAGTTGCCTTTGCTGTCACGCACGGCGGCTTCGATCAAACGTGCGGCATCAAAGCCTTGGGCTGCGTACAACGTGGGCAAGCGGCCATAGGATTTTTCGAACTCGGCCACAAACTTTTTGTTAGCCGCGTTGTCCATGTCGTGACCCCATTGCGAGGTGTTGAACATTCCGAGCATGGGGTCACCCACCGCTTTGATCACGTCTTCATCACCTGAGAAGCCGGGGCCAAACAAGGTGATGTCTTTGGATAAACCTGCACCCACAAACTGCTTGATGAAGTTGATGCCCATGCCGCCGGGCAAGAAGATGTACACAGCGTCTGGTTTGGTGGCGCGCAATTTAGAGAGCTCAGTGCCGTAGTCGAGTTGGTTCAAGGCGGTGTAGGTCTCGGATGCCACTTCGCCTTTGAAGAAACGCTTGAAGCCAGCAATCGCGTCTTTGCCTGCGGGGTAGTTGGGTGCAATCAAAGCCACCTTCTTAAAGCCTTTGTCGGTCACCACTTTGCCTACGGCTTCGTGCATGTTGTCGTTTTGATAGGACGCGCTAAAGAAGTAAGGGTTGCACTGCTCGCCCGCGTATTGGGAAGGGCCTGCGTTGGCGCTGATATAGAAAGTTTTCGACTGGAACGTGGGTGCGCCCACGGCCAGCATGACGTTGGAGAACACGATGCCCGTCATGAAGTCGACCTTGTCGCGCTTGACCAAACGGTCTGCGGTTTGGCGGCCCACATCGGGGCTGGCTTGGTCGTCGGCCACGATGACGTCCACAGCACGTCCAGAAAACTTGCCTCCCGAGAGCTTGACCGCGAGCTGAAAGCCGTCACGGATGTCCACGCCCAAACCCGCGCCGGGGCCTGACAAAGTGCTAAGCAAACCGACCTTCACAGTCGCGTCGTTTTGGGCAAATCCAGATGCGCAAGCCACACCCAAACTCAGGGTAATCAAAGAACGGCGAAAAACGTGCATGAAGGTGTCTCCTTTAATTAGTATTTGATTTTAAAACCTACGGCGGGCTGAGAAAGCTGAACCAGCCACTCATTGCCAAGGTTTTGTATACGGAAGGCTTCCTAGCGTCTGGAAAATACCGTTCATCCAATAGTTCAGGGCCTTGCTATGAAAAAAATCCTCCTTTTGGGCTCGGGCGAGCTCGGCAAAGAATTCGTCATCAGTGCCAAGCGCTTGGGCTGCTATGTGGTGGCTTGCGACAGCTATGCAGGCGCACCTGCCATGCAAGTGGCCGATGAAAGCAGCGTGTTCAGCATGTTGGACGAAGCCGCTCTGCGCGCCGTCATTACCCAGCATCAGCCCGACCTGATCGTGCCCGAGATCGAAGCCATACGCACCGAGGTGTTGCTGGAGGTAGAGAAAGAAGGCTTTGAAGTCATCCCCAGCGCTCGCGCTGCCAACCTGACCATGAACCGCGACCGCATCCGTGATGTGGCTGTGGGCCTGGGCGTGCGCACCGCCAAGTTCAGCTATGCCGAATCGGCAGATGAGTTGTTGAGCCAAGCCAAGGCAATTGGTTTTCCAGTCGTCATCAAACCGGTGATGAGCTCATCTGGCAAAGGCCAAAGCGTGGCCAAGACCGAAGCTGACATTCAAACCAGCTGGGATTACGCCTGCGAAGGCATGCGCGGCGACCGCCAACGCGTCATCGTCGAAGAGTTCATCCACTTTGAGATTGAAATCACCTTGCTCACCGTGCGTCAACGCAATGGCAGCACCGTGTTTTGCCAACCTATCGGCCACGTGCAAGAGCGCGGCGACTACCAATACAGCTGGCAGCCACAAGCCATGAAGCCGGAGTATTTGAAGGCGGCTGAGCAAATGGCTGAAAAGGTCACATCCGACCTCGGCGGTGCGGGCTTGTTTGGCGTGGAGTTCTTTGTGACGAAAGACGAAGTCATCTTCAGCGAGCTCAGCCCTCGCCCGCACGACACGGGCATGGTCACCCTCATCAGCCAAAACCTGAGCGAGTTTGATTTGCATGCGCGCGCCATTCTGGGCTTGCCCATTCCCAACATCGACACCGTCGAAGGTGCGAGCGCAGTGGTGTTGGCCATACAAGACGGTGTGTCGCCCACTTACACGGGCGTGGCCGAAGCCATGAGCGAGCCCGGAACGGATGTGCGCATTTTTGGTAAGCCCACCACGCGACCTTACCGACGCATGGCTTTGGCTTTGGCCAAAGGCCCTAACGCCTTGGCGCGTGCGCGTGCTGCAGCCAAGAAGATCGCAGTAGTCTCACACTGACCCTTTTGTCCAACACGGCATCGCGATGTTGGCTCTATGATTCTTCTTCATGAAATTCATGACTTGGCCCATCCCCGCCCTACTAGTTTGGGGTACCTCTTGGCTCATCTTCAAGGGTGTGCAAACGCTTGGGGTGAGTGAGACGATTGCCTTCATCGGGTGCACGTTTTTGGGCGGTTTCTTAAGCACGCTGGTCAACACCCCCATGCGCAAGGCCTTGATCGTGTTGGGTTTTCCGCTGTCGATGCTGGCTTCGTCCAGCACCCTCAGCGTGCCGCCGATCGGTTGGTTGCTTTTGCTGGGGCTCATCGTGTTGGTTTACCCGCGCAAAGCGTGGCGCGACGCGCCCCTGTTTCCCACGCCCAAACGCGCGCTGCGCGAAATGCACCAACACATCACCCTGCCTGCAGGTGCTCGAATTTTGGATGCCGGCAGCGGCCTAGGTGATGGACTGTTGGCTTTGCGCGATGCGTTTCCACGTGCCGAACTTCACGGGGTCGAGATGAGCTGGCCACTACGTGTGCTCAGTGCCATGCGCTGTTCGTTTGCCAAGATTCGTCAAGGCGATATTTGGCTGGTGGACTGGCGCAGCTTTGATATGGTTTACATGTTCCAACGCCCCGAGAGCATGCCCCGTGCTGTGGAAAAAGCCGAAGCCGAATTGCGCCGTGGCGCGTGGCTCATCAGTCTAGAGTTTGAAGCGCAAGCGCTGACACCCAGCGCCATCCTCACGTGCCGTGATGGCCGTCCGGTCTGGATGTACCAAGTACCGTTTAACCGCCGCGACAGCCGCCGCGGTTAATCTAAGTTTTTAAGCGACACGGCAGACCAGCAACTTGTCGATGCGTCGGCCATCCAGATCGACCACCTCAAAACGCCATTCCCCAAACGTCACCACATCGGCCACGGCGGGCAGATCGCCAGAAATGGCCATGACCAAGCCGGCCACCGTGTTGTAAATGCCGCGGTCTTCGTCTGGAAGTTCTTTGATGCTCAGGCGGGCTTTAAATTCGGTCACAGGCATCATGCCGTCAATCAACCAACTGCCGTCTTCGCGCTGTGTGGCCCACGCTTCGTCTGTGGGTGTGGCTTGTAACAGCTCACCCGTGATGGCCTCGAGCAAATCACGCGGCGTGAGCAAGCCATGCACCACGCCATATTCGTCCACCACCAAAACCATGCGGCCATGCGCGGTGGCGCGTTCGGCGGGTTTACGGAATTGCTCGAGCAGGTCCATGCCGCTCAAGGTCTCGGGTACAAAAGCCACAGGCTTTGCCAAGGCTTCCACCGTCATATCGGTGCCGGGGGGAAAGCGCAAAAGCTGAGACACACTCACCGCGCCCACCACGTTGTCAAGGTCGCCACGGCACACGGGGTACCACGAGTGCGCGCCACTCGCGCCGACTTGTGCCAAGGCTTGAGGCACAGGCAATTTGGCGTCCAGCCACTCGATGTCCGATCGGTGCACCATGATGGAGGTGAGCGGACGCTCGTCAAGGTTGAACACGTTTTGCACCATTTGGTGTTCGTGCAACTCAATCAGCCCAGCGTCCACACCTTCGACCAAGCTGGCTGAGATTTCTTCCTCCGTCACCGTGCGTGCGCCGTGCACATCCACGCGCAGCAACCTCAACATGCCGCTGGTGCTGGCCGACAACAAATGCACAAACGGCTTGGCCAACGTAGCCAAAGCCAACATGGCCGGCGCGGCCACGCGGGCCACCGATTCTGGAAACAACTGCCCAATGCGCTTGGGTACCAGCTCGCCAAACAAAATGGTGCTAAAAGTGATGATGGTCACCACCACAGCAGTAGCCAAACCTGCGGCCAAACTATCTGG
The DNA here is from genome assembly GCA_903952885.1 of uncultured Burkholderiales bacterium. Lineage (GTDB taxonomy): Bacteria > Pseudomonadota > Gammaproteobacteria > Burkholderiales > Burkholderiaceae_C > Limnohabitans. The sequence continues at coordinate 837 of CAJBHE010000054.1, read as the reverse complement.
CACGCCTTGCACCAAGAGCCAATAAGACAAATCTTCACTGAACGCAGCCTCACCCACGATACCGTTGAGCACGCCAATGGAGGTGATGCCAATTTGCACGGTCGACAAAAACTGGGTCGGCTGCTCCATCAAACGCAGCGCCGCGTGAGCGCCGCTGTCGCCTGCCTCAGCCAATGCCGCCAAACGCGCTTTGCGGCTTGACGACAGCGCCATCTCAGACATGGCAAACACGCCATTGAGCAGGGTTAAGAAAACAATCAGTAAAACATCCATCACAATCTCCTGCATGGCACTTTACTTGATTGGCGACGTGCAAGGCTGCGACGAAGCCTTAGGGCGTTTGTTGACGCACATCGCGTTCTCCCCCAGCCGCGACACCCTGTATTTGCTGGGTGACCTGGTCAACCGCGGCCCTGACAACGCAGGCGTACTGCGCCGCTTGATGGGCTATGGCAGCAGCGTGCAATGCCTGCTGGGCAACCACGATTTGCACTTGCTGGCTGTATCGCAAGGTGTGCGCCAACCCAACAAGCAAGACACCACCCAAGACATCTTGAACGCACCCGACAGAGCCGATCTGCTGAACTGGCTGCGCCACCAACAGATGGCCATGCAAGTGGGCCAAGTGCTGATGGTGCACGCAGGCGTGCTGCCGCAATGGACCGCACAGCAAACCCTAATGCTGGCGGGTGAGGTAGAAGCCGCACTGCGCAGCGATGACTGGGTGCATTTCATGCCGCAGATGTATGGTGGCATGCCCAATGTGTGGCGTGATGACCTACAGGGTGCAGATCGCTTGCGCGTGATCGTCAACGCCCTCACCCGCTTGCGCTTTTG
>CAJBHE010000053.1 GCA_903952885.1 uncultured Burkholderiales bacterium | reverse complement strand
GGTGGTGTGTGCCAGGCCTCTTGGTTGCGCTGCACTTGTTTGGCTACATCACGCAGCGCGTCGCTGGCGCCTTTGCGGTCAAACTTGTTGATGGCTACGAACTCTGCAAAGTCGAGCATGTCGATTTTTTCTAGCTGGCTGGCCGCGCCAAACTCGGGCGTCATCACGTACATGGGCACGTCCACATGCGGCACGATGGCGGCGTCACCTTGGCCAATGCCGGAGGTTTCCACAATGATCAGGTCAAAGCCTGCGCACTTGGTGGCGGCCAACACATCAGGCAGGGCTGCGCTGATCTCGCTGCCAAAGTCACGCGTGGCGAGGGAGCGCATGAACACGCGCTGACCACTGCGCCAAGGTGAAATTGCATTCATGCGAATGCGGTCGCCCAGCAAGGCGCCACCGCTCTTGCGGCGGGAGGGGTCGATCGAAATCACGGCAATGCGCAAGGCATCGCCTTGGTCCAAGCGGATGCGGCGCACCAGTTCGTCGGTGAGTGACGACTTGCCCGCACCACCTGTGCCGGTGATGCCAAGCACGGGTACTTTGTGTTTGCCAGCCTCTTGGCGAACGGCATCCACCATCTTGGCATCTGCTTTTCCGTTCTCCAGCGCTGTGATGAGCTGCGCCAATTTGCGCCAAGCCATTTCATCGTGGCCTTGAATCTCTTTCACGGCAGAGGGCGCGTGGCCCGACAAGTCTTTGTCGCAGCGCATGATCATTTCGCCAATCATGCCTTGCAGGCCCATTTTTTGGCCGTCTTCTGGGCTGTAAATGCGGGTCACGCCGTAGGCTTGCAGTTCGCGAATTTCAGGCGGCACAATCACGCCGCCGCCGCCGCCAAACACTTGGATATGTTCGCCACCGCGTTCGCGCAGCAAATCGACCATGTACTTGAAGTACTCCACGTGGCCACCTTGGTAAGAGCTGATGGCAATGCCTTGCACGTCCTCTTGCAGCGCGGCCGTCACCACTTCGTCGACCGAGCGGTTGTGGCCCAAGTGAATCACCTCAGCGCCCATGCCTTGCAAGATGCGGCGCATGATGTTGATGGCGGCGTCGTGACCGTCAAACAAAGAAGCCGCGGTGACGAAGCGCACTTTTTGCGAGGGTTTGTAGTTGGCAAGGGCTTGGAATTCGGCGGACAGGTCAGACATGCGGCGCTCCGGATGACGGAATAAGAAAACGAGAAGACAGTCTTTACGTTTACGTAAACGTCAATCATACCGATTTGATGGCGTGTGTGGGGAGATGTTAAGGATGAATTGGAGAGGATTTGCCCTAATAAAAAAGCCGCAGGGCTAAAAGGCGCTGCGGCTTTGTCTGAACCCTTGAACGGCTTATTTAGGACCGTACAGGTAATCAGGTAACCAGAGGGTCAGCCCTGGCCAGATGTACATCAACACCATACAGATGATCACGATGAACATGTAAGGCATCATGCCGGCAAAAATCTGATTGATGGTCACATGCGGCGGTGACACCCCTTTCAGATAGAAGGCCGACATCGCCACAGGGGGTGACAAGAAGGCCGCTTGCAAGTTCACAAACACCAGCACGCCCCACAAGATCGGGTCGATTTGGAAGTGGGTGAGCAATGGCAAGAAGATGGGCACAAAAATCACAATGATTTCGGTCCACTCCAGTGGCCAACCTAGTACAAAAATAATGGCTTGCGACAACAGCATGAACTGCAGTGGCGTCAGGTCCATGGCCATGACCCACTCTTCCACTAAGCGCTGGCCGCCCAAGACGGCAAACACGGCAGAAAAGAGCGCCGAGCCCACAAACAACCAGCACACCATCGAGGTGGTTTTGGCTGTCAAGAACACCGCTTGCTTGGTCTTGTCAAAGTTAAGTGAACCGGACCACAAAGCCATGATGAATGCGCCAGTGGCTCCCACGGCGGCCGATTCAGTGGCGGTGGCTAGCCCTAACAAAATCACGCCCAAGACGACCGCGGTCAAAATGCCCAGTGGCATCACCGACTTGACGAGCATGTTTAGGATTTCGTATTGCTCAGCATCAAAGCCCTTGTAGTACCAAGCCAAGAGGCCGAACAAGACCAGTGCAGTGCCCCAGAATCCTGTGTAGAAGCCTTCTGGCACCTCGATCACTTTGTCGGCTTCAACCACTTCGTCGCCCAAAGACATTGTGTTGTCATTCATCTCGGGGGCATCCGCCACCGAGTCGCCACCCATCTCTTGTAAGCCTTCAGGCTCAGAAGTTGCCGTGGTTTTCTCAGCCACGATGTCGGTGGACATTTGGACAATTTCAGTGCCTGCTTGTGCATTGGCCGTGGCTTGTGAATAAATCACCACATACCACCAAGAAGTTGCAAGCATCGCTAGAACAATGAACACGGGCGCCAATGCCATGCCAAAGCTACGAAGCAACAGACCCCACGTCACGCGAATGTCTGGCACACTAATTTGCAGCGCACGGCCAGGCATGACGACGGCCTTGGCCAAGGCAGGCAACATGCGCTTGGAATACTGCTCGCCGAGCTTCTCCAGCCAAGGCGAAACAGGCGCTTTGGTTTGGTCTTCAGGCAGCTTAGGCGCAATTGAAGGGTCAATCAGCACCCAGCCAATGACGTAAATCAAATACAAGAAGGCCAAGAAGAAGCCAGGGAACATGGCCGCTGCATAGAGCTTGACCACAG
>CAJBHE010000052.1 GCA_903952885.1 uncultured Burkholderiales bacterium | reverse complement strand
GCGCCGTCTTCGGCAATGCCGTGGCCAAAGCCTTGGTAGGCCATGTCCAAGAAAGCGGTCAGGTTTTTGGCCTTGACCACTGTCACCACTTGATCCCATTGAGCGGCCGTGATGTCGTAGCCGGTTGGGTTGTGGCAGCATGCGTGCAACACCACCACGGTGCCTGCAGCGGCCGCATTGAGTGAGGCCAACATGCCTTCAAAATTCACGCCGCGTTTTTCAGCGTCGTAGTAAGCGTAGGTGTCGACCTTGAAACCTGCGTTGGTGAACAAAGCTCGGTGGTTTTCCCAGCTGGGATCAGAGATCAACACAGTGGCGTTGGGGCTCAGGCGCTTCAAGAAATCAGCACCGATTTTCAAGCCGCCTGTGCCGCCAATGCCTTGCACCGTGGCCACGCGACCAGAGGTGACGGCTTCAGAATCAGCACCAAAAACCAAGCCCTTAACGGCCGAGTCATAGGTAGCAATGCCGTCGATGGGCAGATAGCCGCGCGCGGTGGGCGTGGCCATCATGGTTTGTTCTGCGGCTTGCACGCATTGGAGCAGGGGGAGTTTGCCGTTGTCGTCGAAGTAGACGCCCACGCCGAGGTTGACCTTGTTGGGGTTGGTGTCGGCGTTGTATTGCTCGTTGAGGCCCAAGATGGGGTCGCGGGGTGCCATTTCGACAGCGGTAAACATTGACATCGTCAGTCCTTGATCACGGATAAAGAGAGGGGGTTCGGTAAACGGGGGCAGTCTGCGGTAGGCTTGCACGTTCCGCGAGAATTTTAAGGGTCAACCCTCGGTTTTTTGAGCGCCACACGTTTTTTTCGAGCTATACAGTTTTCACCACCATGTCTGAAACCACAGAAACACTTGTTGACGCAACGCCTGCCGCAGTGACGGCAGGGGCCACAGATGCGCCCAAAGGTGTTTTCGTCAGTTACCCCGGCTCGCCGTTTGAGCTGTTTCAGCCTTACCCTCCTGCAGGCGACCAGCCCACGGCCATTGCCCAGTTGGTGGAAGGGGTGAACGACGGCGAGGTGTTTCAAACCCTGCTGGGTGTGACGGGCTCGGGCAAAACCTTCACCATGGCCAATGTGATTGCCCAGCTGGGCCGTCCCGCCATCATCTTTGCGCCCAATAAAACCTTGGCCGCCCAGCTGTACAGCGAGTTTCGTGAGTTTTTCCCCAACAACGCGGTGGAGTATTTCGTCAGCTACTACGACTACTACCAGCCCGAGGCGTATGTGCCGCAGCGCGATTTGTTCATCGAAAAAGACAGCGCCATCAACGAGCACATCGAGCAAATGCGCCTGAGCTGCACCAAAAGCATTCTGGAGCGCCGCGATGTGATCGTGATTGCATCGGTATCGGCCATCTACGGTATCGGCGAGCCCGAGAGCTACCACCAGATGATCATGACGCTGCGTGCTGGCGATAAAGTGGGGCAGCGCGACGCCATTGCCCAGCTGGTGCGCATGCAGTACGAGCGCAACGACCAAGATTTTTCACGCGGCAAATTCCGTGTGCGTGGTGACACGATTGATGTGTTTCCCGCAGAGCACTCCGAGCTGGCGATTCGCATTGAACTGTTCGATGATGAAATTGAAAGCCTGCAGCTGTTTGACCCGCTTACGGGCCGCATTCGACAAAAGATTCCGCGCTTCACCATCTACCCATCCAGCCATTACGTCACGCCTCGTGACCGCGTTTTGGCTGCTGTGGAAACCATCAAGGTGGAGTTGTCAGACCGTTTGAAAGAACTGGTAGGCATGAACAAGCTGGTGGAAGCCCAGCGCCTTGAGCAACGCACGCGCTTTGACTTGGAGATGCTCAGCGAAGTGGGCCACTGCAAAGGCATTGAAAACTACACGCGCCATTTGTCGGGCGCGCCCGTGGGTGCGCCGCCCAGCACCTTGACCGACTACATGCCCAAAGACGCGGTGATGTTCCTCGACGAAAGCCACGTCATGATGGGCCAGCTGGGCGGCATGTACAACGGCGACCGTGCTCGCAAAATGACGTTGGTGGAATACGGTTTCCGCCTCCCCAGCGCCTTGGACAATCGGCCGCTCAAGCTGGATGAGTTTGAAAAACGCATGCGCCAAGTGGTGTTTGTCTCGGCCACGCCCGCCGACTACGAAAAGACCCACGCTAGCAAAGTGGTGGAGCAGCTGGTGCGCCCCACAGGTTTGGTCGACCCGATGGTGGAAGTGCGCCCCGCCACGCACCAAGTGGACGATGTGCTGCAAGAAATTCGCATCCGTGTGGAGCTGAACGAGCGCGTGCTCATCACCACGCTCACCAAGCGCATGGCTGAACAGTTGACCGATTACCTCACCGACAACGGCGTGAAAGTGCGCTACATCCACAGCGATGTGGACACGGTGGAGCGGGTTGAAATTTTGCGTGACTTGCGCTTGGGCACTTTCGACGTGCTGGTGGGCATCAACTTGTTGCGCGAAGGCATTGACTTGCCCGAGGTGTCGTTGGTGGCCATTTTGGACGCTGACAAAGAAGGCTTTTTGCGTTCCGAGCGCAGCTTGATTCAAACCATTGGCCGTGCGGCGCGTAACCTGAGTGGCAAAGCCATCTTGTATGCCGACCGCATGACCGAGTCGATGAAAAAGGCGATTGGCGAAACCGAGCGTCGTCGCACCAAGCAAATCGCGCATAACCTCGAGATGGGCATCACACCACGCGGTGTGTTCAAGCAAGTGCGCGATTTGATCGATGGCGTTTACAGCGAAAAGGCGGGCAAAGAAGCGCAAGAGCGTGAGATTCAACGCGCCGCTATCGAAGACATGAGCGAACGCGATGTGGCCAAAGAAATCAAACGCTTGGAAAAGCTGATGATGGAACACGCCCGCAACCTCGAGTTTGAAAACGCCGCCCGCGTGCGAGACCAACTGGCCACCTTGCGTGAGCAAGCCTTTGGCGGGGCAGGTCATGACAACGTGGCGGTGTTGGCCCAAAAGCCTTCAGTCAAATAGCCTTGAGGCAAAAAGGCTGTGTGGTCGAGTACCCGACCAAATCCGTGGGGATTAGGTTATACTTGACTTAATTAGTCGACAAAGCCCAACCATCAAGGAGCTTGCCATGCGTCTCACCACAAAAGGCCGTTTTGCGGTCACCGCCATGATTGATTTGGCCCTGCGTCAAAACAGCGGCCCCGTCACTTTGGCAGCCATCAGCCAGCGCCAACAAATTTCGTTGTCTTACCTTGAGCAACTGTTCGGGAAGCTGCGCCGTCACGACTTGGTCGAGTCCACCCGTGGCCCTGGCGGCGGTTACTCGCTGGGACGCAAAGCGGTGGATATCACGGTGGCTGACATCATTTTGTCCGTGGACGAGCCCATTGATGCCACCCATTGCGGCGGCAAAGAAAACTGTTTGGGCGAGACTGGCCGCTGCATGACGCACGAGCTGTGGGCTTCGCTCAACCAACGCATGGTGGAGTTTTTGGATTCGGTCACCCTGCAAAAACTGGTGGACGAACAAATTGCCAAAGGCGTTGAAATCGAAAACAAGCCCACCCTCAAACGAGCTATCCAGCCTATGCCAGTGGTCAAGCCCATCCGCGTGAATGCGCCCAATTCGGTGTTTGCCTTGGGCAACGCCTTTGCCAAAAACTAAGCTACGTTTTCTTCTATCTTGAATGAGCCATCATGGACATGACACCGCATTTCCCCATTTACCTCGACTACGCTTCGACCAACCCGTGTGACCCTCGCGTGGTGGACGCCATGATTCCTTGGTTGCGCGAGCACTTTGGCAATCCCGCTTCTCGCAGCCACGCTTGGGGCTGGGAGGCAGAAGCAGCCGTTGAAAAAGCCCGTGAAGACGTGGCTGGACTGATTGGCGCGGATCCCCGTGAAATCGTGTGGACCTCAGGTGCAACCGAGTCGAACAACCTCGCCATCAAAGGCGCGGCACATTTTTACAAATCCAAGGGCAAACACCTCATCACGGTGAAGACCGAGCACAAAGCCGTGCTCGACACCATGCGTGAACTGGAGCGCCAAGGCTTTGACGTGACCTACCTCGACGTCCAAGAAGACGGCATGCTGAGCATGGACGCGCTCAAAGCCGCCATTCGCTCAGACACGATTTTGATCAGCGTCATGCACGTCAACAACGAAATTGGCGTGATTCAAGACATCGCTAGCATCGGCGCGATGTGCCGCGAAAAAGGCATCATTTTCCATGTGGACGCCGCACAGTCCACGGGCAAAGTTGAGATCGACATGGCCACTTTGCCAGTTGACTTGATGAGCTTGGCTTCCCACAAAACCTACGGCCCCAAAGGCATTGGTGCTTTGTACGTGCGTCGCAAGCCCCGCGTGCGCTTGGAAGCGCAAATGCACGGTGGCGGCCACGAGCGAGGCATGCGTAGCGGCACTTTGCCGACCCACCAATGTGTGGGCATGGGCGAAGCCTTTCGCATAGCCAAAGAAGACATGGCCAAAGACTTGGCCAAAGTCAAAACCTTGCAAAAGCGTTTGCTGGACGGTCTCAAAGACATGGAGCAAGTCTTCATCAACGGCAACATGGAACACCGCGTGCCGCATAACCTGAACATCAGCTTCAACTACGTAGAAGGCGAGTCACTCATCATGGGCATCAAAGGTTTGGCGGTGTCGTCAGGCTCGGCCTGTACGTCGGCCAGCTTAGAGCCTAGCTATGTGTTGCGTGCCTTGGGCCGCAGCGACGAGTTGGCGCACAGCAGCCTGCGCATGACGATCGGTCGTTTCTCGACCGAAGAAGAAATTGACTACGCCATCGAAACAATTCGCCTCAACGTGGCCAAGCTGCGTGACTTGAGCCCCTTGTGGGACATGTACAAAGAAGGTATCGACATCAGCACCATCCAATGGGCTGCTCATTAATTTAGGAGACTCACCATGGCATATTCTGAAAAAGTCGTTGACCACTACGAAAACCCCCGCAACGTCGGCTCCTTTGACAAGGGCGACGATTCTGTAGGCACCGGCATGGTGGGTGCGCCCGCTTGCGGTGACGTGATGAAGTTGCAAATCAAGGTCAACCCCACCACGGGCGTGATCGAAGATGCACGTTTCAAAACCTACGGTTGCGGATCAGCCATTGCATCCTCGTCACTCGTGACCGAGTGGGTCAAAGGCAAAACCTTGGACCAAGCGGCAGCCCTTAAAAACAGCGAAATCGCTGAAGAGCTGGCCTTGCCACCCGTGAAAATTCATTGCTCCATCTTGGCCGAAGACGCCATCAAGGCCGCGGTGGAAGATTACAAAAAGAAACACGCGGCGTAAAACACACCATGGCGATCACACTGACTGAAGCCGCGGCACGACACGTGACCCGCTACCTAGCCAAACGTGGCAAGGGCGTGGGTGTGCGCTTGGGCGTCAAGACCACGGGTTGCTCTGGCTTGGCATACAAGCTCGAGTACGTGGACGAGCAAGAACCGGAAGACGTGATCTTTGAAGACCACGGCGTGAAGGTGTTGATCGACCCCAAGAGCTTGGCCTACATCGATGGCACGCAGCTCGACTTCGTGCGCGAAGGCCTGAATGAGGGCTTCAAGTTTTTGAACCCGAACGAACGCGACCGTTGCGGTTGCGGCGAATCGTTCCGTATTTAAATCTCCATAGCTTGAAGCGAGGCGCACCGTGAACGAATCGGCTCAGCCGTTGTCGGCGCAGCTCGCGGTGAGCGACTTTGAACTCTTTGGCGTATCCGCCCAGTTTGCGCAAGACCGCGATCAGCTCGATGCGCGTTGGAAGGACCTCCAGCGCGAAGCCCACCCCGACAAATTTGCCTCTCAAGGCACAGCCGCACAACGTGTGGCTATGCAGTGGTCGGTGCGCATCAATGAGGCATATCAGCGCCTCAAAGACCCAATGCGCCGCGCTGCCTATTTGTGCGAGCTGGGCGGCGCACCCATTCAAGCCGAGAACAACACCGCCATGCCTGCTGCATTTTTGATGCAACACATGGAGTGGCGCGAGGCCATGGACGATGCCACGGATCCGGATGCTTTAGAAGCCTTGATGGACGAAGTGCAGCAAGCCCAAAAAAATGCCTTGCTGCAATGCGCGCAACTCATTGACACCGCACACGACCTGCCCGCTGCTGTGCAGCAGGTGAGGGGGCTGATGTTTATTGAAAAGTTTTTGCACGACATCGAAACCCGAATTGACCAACTAGACGCCTCCTGAAAGCGACAATACACATCTATGGCGTTGTTACAAATTTCCGAACCTGGCCAAGCGCCGGACCCACACCAGCGACGCATTGCGGTG
>CAJBHE010000051.1 GCA_903952885.1 uncultured Burkholderiales bacterium | reverse complement strand
AGCTGGCGGGGTTGCCCGACAACTCTTTGTAGCCAAAAGCTGAAGGCACCAAACGGATGCCATACACATCGCGTGCAGGCACACCCACTGAACGGCACAGGCCGACAAACAAGGCATTGATGTCGGCGCACTTGCCGCCCAAGTTGCCAGTCTCCAACATGGTTTTGATATCGCCCTCACCGCAGCCGCGCGTCTTGGGTTCGCGCCAGGCATTGGCCACGACCCAGTCGTAAATGGCACGTGCTTTTTGTGCGTCGGTCTTCGCACCTTGCGTGGCTTTGAGGGCCGTGGTGCGCACGATGCCGTTGGTAGGCAACAACTTGGTGGCGCGGGTGTAGTGGTGCAAAGTGCCAGCGTCTTCGCGCGTGAACGCTTGAGATAAAGGCTTAGTGATGTCGACAAAGCGGCTTTGTGTTTGCACGCGGCTGGTGACTTCGACAAACGGTGTCACGCCAGCGGCGAACTCGTTATAGAGCATGCGTGCGCCTTCTGCGCCGTCACTCGTCATGCGTGAAGTGCCGTTGCTGCTGAAATTACTTTCCAGCGAATGTTGCCAATCAGAGTTGATGCTGGGCACGGGCAACCACACGCGAGAGGCTGCACCTTTTGCATCGGCCAAGTCCACACGGGTGGTGACTTCAAACGTGCGCCACTGGCCCGCTTGTGGCTCGAAGCGACGAGCAGCTGTGGAAGAAGTTTGGGCCAAAGCAAAGCTAGGCACACCAGATAGGGCGCACGCAGCTGCGGCCCCCTTGAGAAGGGAACGACGCACGAGAGTCATGAAAGAGAGCTCCGAAATAAGAGAGAGACCTGTCGGCACATGCTTAGATGCCCCGAAGGCAGGTCACCACACGCAAAGGGCGCGGGGCATGCGAATTATCGCTTGGGGTGATTGGCCTTTGACGGCGCGTTGGTCGGTGAAGCGTTTTGTCGTACTTCGGCCAACCACGCATTGGCCTGCGCCCCACTCCAGTCCACATCACCCGCCACACGCCAGCGGGCTTGGCCATTAGGCGCAATGAGGATAGTGGTGGGGTACACCGTCACGCCCCAGCGTTTGGCCAAGTCGCCTTTGGCATCTGAAATCACAGGAAACGTCATGCCCGTGCTTTGCATGTAGCGCGCGGCGCGTGCGGCGGGCTCGCGCACGTTGATGGTCAGCACCACGGTTTGTGTGTCGCTGATGTCGTGCAGGGTTTGCAAGGTGGGCAGCTCATCTTTGCAGGGCGCGCACCACGTGGCCCAAAAGTTGAGCACCACCACTTTGCCTGTTAGCTCAGCTGTGGTCCACGCTTTACCTTGCAAATCGACGGCTTCAATTTTGGGCGTGTCCACTTTGGCAGGCCATGCAGTTTTGTCGAACTGCGCCCATGCTTGGGCGGGGACAAAAATCAAAGACAACACAACAAGGCAAACACCAAGAAAAAGGCCCAACACGGGTTGGGCCTTTGCTTGCATATCTTGTGAACATGCGTTCATGCGCATCACAAGCGCTCGGTCACCCAAGCTTGCACGCTGGCCAAAGCCTTGGGCAAGGCTGCAGCATCAGTGCCACCGGCCATCGCCATGTCTGGCTTGCCGCCCCCTTTGCCGCCGACTTGCTGGGCCACAAAGTTGGCTAACTCGCCGGCTTTGACTTTGCCTGTGTTGTCAGCGGTCACGCCTGCAGCGATGTTCACTTTCTCACCGTCAGCTGAAGCCAAAACGATCACGGCCGACTTCAACTTGTCTTTGAGTTTGTCCATGGTGTCACGCAAAGTTTTGGCGTCAGCGCCTTCGAGCTTGGCTACCAAAAGCTTGGTGCCCTTCACGTCCACGGCTTGCGTCAGCAGCTCATCGCTCTGGGCTGAAGCCACTTTGCCTTTGAGAGCAGAGACTTCTTTTTCGAGTGTTTTGACTTGCTCCAACACTTGGGCCAAACGTGCGTTGAGCTCTGTGGGTGGCGCTTTGAGCGCACCAGCAGCTTGTGCCACAGAATCTTCTAGCGATTGCAAATAAGCCAGCGCATTCGCGCCTGTCACTGCTTCAATGCGTCGCACACCAGCGGCTACGCCGCCTTCTGCCACCACTTTGAATAAACCAATATCGCCTGTGGCTTTGACGTGTGTGCCACCACACAACTCGCGGCTAGAACCAATGTCGAGGACACGCACGGTCTCGCCGTACTTCTCGCCGAACAACATCATGGCGCCAGTTTTTTGTGCGGACTCGATGTCCATCACACGCGCTTGCGCGGCGGCGTTGGCCAAAATTTCGGCGTTCACCTTAGCTTCGATGTCGCGAATCTGCGCATCAGTCACAGGTGCGTTGTGAGCAAAGTCAAAACGTGTGCGCTCGGCATTCACCAAACTGCCTTTTTGTTGCACGTGGTCACCCAACACTTCGCGCAAGGCTTTGTGCATCAAGTGGGTGGCCGAGTGGTTGCGCACGGTTGCGGCGCGCACTTGCGTGTCGACTTGTGCGTCGACGTGGTCGCCTACGGCCAACGTGCCTTGGGTCAATGTGCCATGGTGTCCGTACACATCGGCTTTGATCTTCAAAGTGTCTTCCACCGCAAAGCAAGCAGAGCCGCTGACCAACACACCTGCATCGCCCACTTGGCCACCACTCTCGGCGTAGAACGGTGTGGTGTCCAACACCACCACGCCGGTTTGACCGTGCTTGAGTTCGGCCACGGAGTTGCCATCCAAGTACACCGCCACCACTTTGGACGTGGCTTTGAGGTCGTCGTAGCCCACAAAGGTGTTGCCAGCGCCGGTGTAGTCCAAAGCCTTGTCCATCTTGAACTTGCCTGCTGCACGGGCTTGGCTCTTTTGTTTTTCCATCGCGGCGGCAAAGCCAGCTTCGTCAACGCTCAAGCCACGCTCGCGGCAAACGTCGGCCGACAAATCGAGCGGGAAGCCATAGGTGTCGT
>CAJBHE010000050.1 GCA_903952885.1 uncultured Burkholderiales bacterium | reverse complement strand
CGTGCAGTTTGCGCCAAGCAGTACCGCACCGCGACAACGCGATTGGCGACACATCCCCTACGCACTTTGGCTCGACGCCGAGCGCGGGCTGCACACCCACACACCGCTGACCGACCGCTATTTTGAAGTGGCCGTGCCCGAGGCATTGGCCTCACGCCGCCCGCTCAAGTGGGGCCGTGGTTTGCTGCACACCTATTTGCAGAGCTTCAACCCAGGGAACCCCGTATTCTTGAAGCTGGCCCACACAGCACGCAAGTTCTTTTTAGACCCACGCGTGCTGGCCTCGCTGTCAGAGACCGAAGCCAACGGTTTGGAGCGCCTCATCAGCACCCTCGATGTGCTGGACCCGCTCAACGGCCCCGTGCATGTAGCCAATGACATTTTGGGCATGCCCGCCGACAAAACACTGGCGCAGTGGCAAGAGCGCCATGCGCTGACACAAGGTTTTTGGCTGAACAACTTTTGCAAACAAGCGTTTTTAGAAGCCTTGCAAGCGCCAGAAGAAATTCGAAGTTCCATCGGCTATGTGAAGCGCATGTGCGAGTGGGCCATGCACGACATGGGCAAACCCACGCAACGTCTGCGCTACCCGCTGTGCCGCGACGAGTTTGCCTACAGCCTGCTCTCACCTTGGTTTGATCGCAACCCGCCGCAAGACCTCAAAAATGCCTTGCTGTCCGAGCTGCTACGCACGCTAGGTGACCCGCGCCACAACCACGCGGGCTGGCTGGGCGTGCGCCGCGAAGCCATTGAGACGGCCAGCCGCTGGCTGACCAGCCGCACCATGGACGCGTTTTTTGAAATTTTGCGCCACACCGAAGACGACATTGGCCCCTACCGCCGCCGCTTTTGGGAAGCCTGTTTCCACGCTGGCCACATCTTGGAAGCGTGGATTGCCTTGGGTGAGCAAGCGGTGCAAGAGCTGCAAAAAATCGACCCGACCGGCGAGCTGAGCTACGCCAAGATTTTGGGCAAGATCGCGCCCAACCAATGCGTGCTGATGCTGCGCATGGGCAACATCTTGTTTTGCGACTGGAGCCACCAAGGCCGGTTGCGTGCCATTTCAGCTACGGCCAAGCAAGCGCCCAAGCTTTACCAAAACGAGTACGAACTCTTCCAGCTGCGTTTCCCCACCACGCTGGACTTCAACGATGGCCTGTTGGACGACCCAGGTCTGATGCATTACGAGTCAGAGCTGGGTGGCTGGCAAGAAACTGCGCGTCAATTCATCATTCAGCACCTGGGTATTCACCTATCTCTCAATGAGCTGATGCCAAGCGAAACGACCAATAAATAAGACTACATTGATTCAATGCAAAGCTGCGGCCAATCCGAGGGTTTGTCAGCAATGTATTAGTCAGACCCTTGTAAGAGCTTCGGCTCACAGTCACGGGGTTTTGACAGATACCGCCATATAAGAGGAGACCGGTTCATGAGCGACATTACCATTCACCAGCCTTCAGCTGAGTTCGTTAAACAAGCCAACGTGTCCGGCATGGCCGCCTACGAAGCCTTGTGCAAAAAAGCAGAAACAGATTACGAAGGCTTTTGGGCTGAGCAAGCACGCGAACTGCTGAGCTGGAAGACCCCTTTCACCAAAGTGCTCGACGAGAGCAACGCACCTTTCTTCAAGTGGTTCGAAGACGGCACATTGAACGCCTCTTACAACTGCTTGGACCGCAACATCGAAAAAGGCTTGGGCGAAAAGACCGCCATCATCTTCGAAGCCGACGGCGGCGAAGTGACCAAAGCCACCTACAAGCAACTGCTGGCGAAGACTTGCCAATACGCCAACGCCTTGAAATCCATCGGCGTGAAAAAAGGCGACCGCGTGATGATCTACATCTCCATGT
>CAJBHE010000049.1 GCA_903952885.1 uncultured Burkholderiales bacterium | reverse complement strand
TCGCTGGTGATCTTCACACTGCAGCCTTGCACCTTGTGACGGCCACGCTTCAAGATGAGCACCACGTCATACGCCGTGCAGCCGCCTGTGCCCGCCAACAACAGCTCCATCGGGCGCGGGGCTAAGTTTTGGCCACCGTTCTCGGGCTTGGCTGCATCGGGTGCGCCGTCCATGGCCACCACATGGCCGCTGCCTGTTTCTGCCATAAAGCCCATGCCAGAGCGGGCACCCGAGTTGCCGGTCCAGCTGACGGTGCATTCCATATGTGTTTCTCCCATCAATTTATTGCCCTCATTGTGTGCGAAATGTTGTGGCGCAACAAAAAATTACATACACTTGTTGCTTGTCTCCTCCACCCTCAAAAGTGGATTCAGCCCCAAGTTGCAAAACTTGGGGTTTTTTTTATGTCTTCGCATCAAACCATGCTGATGACCAAACGTTTGCCACATGCTTGTGCATAGCGGCGCAGGGTGCTTAGCGAGGGAGCGTGGTTGCGACTGCCTAAGCTTGACTCTATGCGTGCGAGGACTGGCTGACTAACCCCCATGCGTTGAGCCACATCTGCTTGGGTTAGTCCTGCTTCTTTGCGAGCTTTCAGCAGCTCGGCTAGCGCGGCAAATTCGTCTTCAAGCGCGTCATAAGCCTTTTGAAATGCTGGGTCAGATGCACGTTTTTGTGCGGCCGTTTGCTCAGGATTGAAAGCAACCGGCTTGAATTTTTGTTGCATGGCGTTAGTCATTCAAAACCTCTTTCATTCGTTGTTTCGCCAGGCGAAGTTCTTTGGTGGGTGTGGCTTGTGTCTTTTTCACAAAACCATGCAAGATGATGATGCGCTTGCCTTTCATGCAGCAATAGAATGCTCGCCCGATACCCTCTGGACCACGGGCCCGAATCTCAAACAAGCCTTCGCCCATCGCTTTTGTATAGGGCATGCCTAAATTCGGTCCGCTCATCACCATTTGCTCAGAAATCCTCACAAAACTGGCATACAGGCCGAGTGGCCATTTTTCTATTTGAGCTTGCACAGAAGCTGCAAAAAACAAAATTTCATAATTCATATTTTATAGCATGCATGCAATATTTAAAAATCGGATTGGGCTACTACTTTGAAACAAAACACGCGGTCAAAGAGCGCGCGTGACTCATAGATTGAAGACCCACGGCTTAAGAGACAATCCATCCATGTCTACCCGCCCCCCAAAAGCGCGCGCGCTGCAACCCGCCGATTACCTGAAAAAAATCTTGACCGCCCGTGTGTATGACGTGGCCGTTGAGTCTGCGCTAGAGGTGGCCAAAAACCTGAGCCGTCGCATTCACAACACGGTGCTGCTCAAACGCGAAGACCAGCAGCCCGTGCACAGCTTCAAGCTGCGTGGCGCTTACAACAAGATGGCGCACCTCACGCCTGAGCAGCTGAAAAAAGGCGTGATTTGCGCCTCGGCTGGCAACCACGCGCAAGGCGTGGCTTTGGGGGCCAAGCAGCTAGGCACACAAGCCATCATCGTCATGCCCACCACCACACCGAGCGTGAAGATTGAAGCGGTGAAGGCGTTGGGCGGCGAGGTGGTGTTGGTGGGCGACAGTTACTCGGACGCGCACGCCCACGCGCTGACGCTAGAAAAGAAAAACGGCATGACCTTTGTGCACCCGTTTGACGACCCCGATGTGATTGCCGGCCAAGGCACGATTGCCATGGAAATGTTGCGCCAACACCAGGGGCGGCTAGATGCTGTGTTTGTCGCCATCGGTGGCGGCGGTTTGATTGCAGGCGTGGCCAACTACATCAAGGCGGTGCGCCCCGAAATCAAAGTGATTGGCGTGCAAATGGACGACTCGTCGGCCATGATGCAGTCGGTGCAAAAAGGCAAGCGCGTCACGCTCAACGACGTGGGTTTGTTTTCTGACGGCACAGCCGTGAAGTTGGTGGGCGAAGAAACTTTCCGCGTGTCGAAAAACCTGGTGGACAGCTACATCACCGTCAACACCGACGCGGTGTGCGCCGCCATCAAAGACGTGTTTGTAGACACCCGCAGCATCGTCGAGCCCGCAGGTGCCTTGGCCGTAGCCGCCATCAAACAATACGTGGCCGAGCACAAAACCAAGGGCGAAACCTACGCCGCCATTTTGTGCGGCGCGAACATGAACTTCGACCGCTTGCGCTTTGTAGCCGAGCGCGCCGAAGTGGGCGAAGAACGCGAGGCTTTGTTTGCCGTCACCATCCCTGAGCAGCCCGGCAGCCTGCGCCGCTTTTGCGAGCTGATTGGCAAGCTGCCGAGTTTTGGCGGCAGCAAGTCACCGCGCAATGTGACCGAGTTCAATTACCGCATGAGCGACCAAACCAAAGCGCACGTGTTTGTGGGTTTGACCACGGGCGTGAAAGGCGAAAGCAGCAAGATGGCAAGCCACTTCACCAAGAACGGGTTTGAAGCGATAGACCTCACGCACGACGAAATGGCCAAAGAGCACTTGCGCCACATGGTGGGCGGCCACTCGTCGTTGGCGTTTGAGGAGCGCATCTTGCGTTTTGAGTTTCCAGAGCGCCCCGGGGCATTGATGAAATTTCTGCTGGCCATGCGCCCGGGCTGGAACATCAGCCTGTTTCATTACCGCAACCAAGGCGCGGACTACGGCCGCATCTTGATGGGCTTGCAAGTGCCCAAGGCTGACAACAAAGCATTTGCCGCTTTCTTAGCAGCGCTGGGTTATCCGTATGTCGAAGAAACACTGAACCCGGCTTATCGTTTGTTTTTGCAGCGCTGATTACAAAGGCTAGACATAGTCCCAATATGGGACTATGTCCCATGGATGCGAGTAATTGCCGTCAAAACTTTGCGCGACTTCAGCGCCAAGCACCCTCTTGCCAAACAAGCTTTATTGGCTTGGCACGATGAGGCATGCAAAGCCAATTGGAAAACTCCTGCTGACATCAAGCGACATTTCGCCAGCGCAAGCTTTGTGGGCAACAACCGCGTGGTTTTCAACATCAAAGGCAATGACTTTCGGTTGATTGTGGCCATCGCCTACAAACTTGGCGTGGCTTACATCAAGTTCATCGTCACACACGCACATTACGACACGGTAGACGCAAACACCGTGGACATGAATTGAAGGAGCACAACATGGATATCAAACCCATTCGCACCGAAGCAGACTACAAGGCAACACTCAAAGATGTTGCGGCACTGTTGGAGAGCGACCCTGAGCTAGGAACGCCTGAGGGTGACCGCCTTGATGTGTTGGTCACGCTTATTCAAGCATTTGAAGCGCGTCACTATTCAATCGATTTGCCAGACCCGATTGAAGCCATCAAATTTCGTATGGAACAACAAAACCTCAAGCCTAAAGATCTTGAGCCCATGATTGGGCGAAGCAACCGCGTTTATGAAATTTTGAACCGCAAACGCCCGCTCACCATGAGCATGGTTCGCAAACTACATACGGGTTTGGGAATTTCAGCCGAATGTTTAATCGGCTAATTACTTCTTAACTGGCAAATCCAATACCAAGGTCTGCGGCCCGTCCATCACAGCCCCTATCGTCACGCGTCGCCCTTGCGCCGACTGCAACACCAAGCCATCCGCCACCACAGCGCCAACACGGTAGGGCTTGGCTGGCTTGCCATCCACCGCAATCAGGGCCGCACCCGCGTCGGGCCCACCCGCCATGACACCCAGCAGTTGAAAACGACTGGCCAAAGTGGGCGCAGCAGCCAGCACTGGCGCAGCGCCTAGGCTGCGGGCGGCGGCAGACACATCTACCTCGGGCAATGCTTGCGCCGCAGCGGTGGCGTTGCTCGGGTTCGCGCCCGTGGCCGACCATCGCAGGCCCCATGTCACCGCGCTAAACGCCACAGCCCCCCACACCAGCAACGAAGCAGCAGGCAGCACCACGCGCGACGACGCGCTAAAGACGGTGGCAAATGAAGGGCGGTAGCTGAGCATCAGCGGATTATGATTGATCATTGACCTGATAACGATTGAAATGTCCGCCATGTACCCCCCTCAAAAGAACCCAACAAACAAACGCCAACGCGGCTTCACGCTCATTGAACTGATGGTGGTACTCGCCATCATTGGCGTGCTTGCCGCGCTCGTGGTGCCCAACGTGCTCAATCGCGCCGACGACGCACGCGTGACCGCCGCAAAGACCGACGTGGGCAACCTCATGCAAGCGCTGAAGCTCTACCGCTTGGACAACCAAAACTACCCCACCGCCGAGCAAGGTCTGAACGCTTTGGTGGTCAAGCCCACAGCTGGCCCCACACCGCTGAACTGGAAGCCTTACATCGACAAGCTGCCTAACGACCCATGGGGCCGCGCCTACCAGTACATGAACCCCGGCGTGAAGGGTGAAGTGGATGTGTTGTCCCTCGGCGCTGACGGCCAACCCGGCGGCGAAGGCAAAAACGCCGACCTCGGCAGCTGGCAATAAAGCGATTCGTTCAACTCGTCATGCAGCGCCAGCAAGGCCTCACCCTGTTGGAACTGTTGGTGGTGCTGGCCATCATCGGGTTTGCCGTGGCCGGTGTGAGCTTGTCGCTGCGTGACAGCAGCCAAACCCAATTGGAGCGTGAGGCCCAACGATTGGTGGCCGTTTTAGAAGCGGCACGCGCACAGTCGCGCACCAGTGGCATGGCGCTGATTTGGCAAGCCACCCCAGAAGGTTTTGTGATTCGACCTGCGTATGCACCCAACCAAGCACAAGGTGGCAACAACACCATCACTTCCACACCTAGCAACGCAGCCAGTCCAATTGCAGCTCGTGCTGAAAAGTGGCTCGCGATGGGCACACAGGCTTTGATAAGCAACGCCGGACAGTCAGCCAACACCACCACACCAGCCAACTTGGTCGTGCTCGGGCCTGAGCCCATCCTTGCGGCCTCACTCATCACATTGAGCGTGGGCCAAACAAACAGCGCCAAGCCCACGCCTGCGCTGAGCATTGGTACAGACGGTTTGCGACCTTTCCAAGTGATGCCATGAAACAGCGAGGTTTCACGCTCATTGAGGTGTTGGTGGCACTCGCCATCGTGGCCATCGCCTTGATGAGCGGCCTCAAAGTCAGCGGCGCACTCACGCGCAATGCACAACGCCAAGCCGATGTGCTGTTGGCGCAAATTTGCGCGGACAACGCATTGAACCAGTTGCGCCTGTCGCAGCAGCTGCCGGGCGTAGGCGACTCACGCGTGCCCTGCCCGCAAGCCGAGCGCAACTTTGAGGTGGCACTGACGGTGCGCACCACACCTAACCCTGCGTTCAGACGCGTGGACGCCCAAGTGTTTGACGCGGCCACACCGGTGCTCAACATCACCACTGTGCTGGGGCGTTACTGATGCACAAGCAACGCGGCTTCACACTCATCGAGCTGCTCATCGCCATCACCCTCATGGCGGTGCTGGCGGGTTTGAGCTGGCGTGGTCTGGACAGTCTCATGCGCAGCCGCGACATCACCCAAGCGCAGGTAGACAAAACCACCGTGCTTCAAACCGTGCTGGCCCAGTGGCAGGCTGACCTCAATGCCGTGCAGCCTGTTCCCAGCATCACCGAGGCGGGCGTGCAGTGGGATGGCCGCACCCTGCGCCTCACCCGCCGCGCCACGGCTTGGCGTGCTGACGGCGCAGATGCAGGACTGTGGGTGGTGGCATGGACACTGCGCAACAACCAATGGTTGCGCTGGCAATCGGCCCCTGTGCAAACACGCGCTGCGTTGCAGCAAGCGTGGGCCAATGCCGAGCGCTGGGGTCAAAACCCAAGCGCTGACGATGCCGCTTTTGAAACCACATTGATACCTCTTGAAGCGTGGCAGCTCACCTATTTCCGTGGCAACGCGTGGACCAACCCACTCTCCAGCACTGGCAACACAGACACCAACAGCAGCGCATCCAACCTCACACCACAAACCAACGCAGCAGGCCAAAGCGGGCTGCCCGACGCCATTCGCCTGCAAATGGACCTGCCCGCCCAGACCGGCATGCGCGGTCGCATCACCCTCGACTGGGTGCGGCCCAACTTCAGCAACACCAAAACATGAAGCACGCCGCACGCCAACCACAACGCGGCGCAGCGCTGCTGGCTGCCATGCTGACTGTGGCGCTGGTAGCCACGTTTGCCGCAGGCGCCTTGTGGCAGCAATGGAAATCTATCGAGGTGGAAGGTGCTGAGCGCCAACGCTCGCAAGCGCGTTGGCTATTGACGGGCGCGCTGGATTGGGCACGCGTCATCCTGCGCGAAGACGCACGAGCGGGCGACGCCAACGCACCCACCGACCACTTGGCCGAACCTTGGGCTGTACC
>CAJBHE010000048.1 GCA_903952885.1 uncultured Burkholderiales bacterium | reverse complement strand
GAAGCCGCCGACGAAGTGGCCCGCCAAATGCGCTTGCGCGACTTGGGCGGCCTGATCGTCATCGACTTCATTGACATGGACGAAAGCCGCAACCGCCGTGACGTGGAAAACCGCTTGCGCGAAGCCTTGCGCCACGACCGTGCGCGCGTGCAATTCGGCACCATCAGCAAATTCGGTTTGATGGAAATGAGCCGCCAACGCCTGCGCCCCGCGCTCTCCGAAGGCGCGTCGATTCCTTGCCCACGCTGCGGCGGCTCTGGCCACGTGCGTGACACCGAGAGCTCGGCGCTGCAAATCTTGCGCATCATCCAAGAAGAGTCCATGAAGGACAACACAGCTGCCGTGTACGCCCAAGTGCCGGTGGAAGTGGCCTCGTTCTTATTGAACGAGAAGCGCACTGAAATTGCCAAGATTGAAATTCAACAGCGCTTGAATGTGTTGCTCGTGCCAAACAAGACACTGGAAACACCGAACTACAAGTTGGAGCGTCTCAAGCACGACGACCCACGCCTCGACCGCGTGGAAGCCAGCTACAAAATGGCCGAGGAGTTTGAAGACCCCACCGCCGTGACACGCCGCTCACAAGAGCCTACCAACAAGCAAACGCCAGTCATCAAAGGCGTGTTGCCTGATGCACCTGCGCCAGCGCATGAGCCAAAGCCTGCCGCACCAGCGAAAGCACCTGCACACGCGCGCGGTGCTAAGCCAGCGGCCAAAGCACCCGAAGCTAAATCGGGCGGCTTGTGGGGTTGGTTCACCGGTTTGTTCAGCAGCGACTCAGAAGAAAAAGCCAAGCCAGCCGTGGGCGACAAAAAGCCAGGCGAACGCGGCGAGCGCCGTGATGGCCGCAGCGCCAATGGCCGAGGCGGCCGTGGTGGTCGCGGTGGCCGTGGTGGTGACCGCGCCGAGCGCGGTGAGCGCCCTGAAGGTCAAGGTCGCACCGCTGAAGGCCGTAACGAGCGCAACGCCGAAGGCGTTGAGGCCCGTGGCGAGCGCCCAGCGCGCGGTGAACGTACCGAGCGCGGTGAAGGCAGTCGCAGCGAGGGTGGCCGCGAAGGCCGCGGCCCTCGCCAAGACCGCAACCGCGGTGGACGCGGCGAAGGCCGCAATGGTGAAACCCGTAACGCCGAAGGCCAAGCCGCCGTCGACAACAACGCCTCACCTGAAGCCCAAGCCGAAGCTCGCGCCAAAGCCCGCAACGAACGCATGGCCCGCGAAGAGCGCGGCGATAGCGCCGAAGGCGGCAACGAACAGCGCGAGCCTCGCGGAGAACGTGCTGAGCGCGGCGAACGTACTGATGGTGGCCAAGGCCGTCGCGAACGCAGCCCACGTGGCGAGCGCAACGAAGGCCGTCGTGAACGCGCCCCACGTTTGGACGAAAACGGCAATCCAGAAGCCCTGCCACTCGACCAAGCTGCTGACGCCGAAGCCCAAGCACCGCAAACCGACGAGAACGGTGGCGAGCGTCGTGAGCGCCGCTCACGCGACCGCTACGGCCGTGACCGCCGCGAGCGCGGCGACCGCGCACCGCGTGAGGAAGGTTCTGCAGAACACGCCAACCACGGCCCAACTGCTGAGCATGACCACGCTTCACATGACCACACGTCAAACGAGCAAGCGCCTCAAGAGGCCCGCGAGACACGAGAGCCACGTGAAACACGCGAGCAACGCAAACCTCGCAGCGAGCTTCAAGAACGATCAGAGCGCGAAGAACGCAACGATCGCCCTGACCGTGCGGCACGTGATCAAGCTCAGCAATCCACACCAGCGGCGCAAACCCCTGCACGCCAAGGCATGCCGCTCGTCCAAGCCTTCACCTTGCCTTTGGCAGAGATGCAAGCCGTGGCCCAAAGCAGCGGTTTGGAATGGGTCAACTCCAATCCAGACAGCATCGCTGCCGTGCAAGCCGCCATTGCAGCTGAGCCAAAGCCCGTGCATGTGCCACGCGAGCGCCCACCGCTGGTGATCTTGGATGAAGGCCCACTGGTCTTGGTCGAAACCCGCAAGGATCTTTAGACCATACACACCCCGCATGGGGTGGTGAGACCCAAACAAAAAGGCCTAGAGTGATCCAGGCCTTTTTTGTTTGCATGTGTAAATGTTTTACGCCGCCACTTCAGCCGCCCGCTTCCAGCACAACTGGGCACGCGTCGTGTCTTCTTTTTGCTCGGCCAACTGCGCCAAGGTTCGCCAAGCATGGCGCTGCATGTCGGCGTTGGTGAGCTGTGGTGCGGCTTGCTCTAGCATTTGCTGTGCCTTGCCCCACAAGGCGTGATGCCAACACGCCATGCCAGCCAAATACTGCAACTCGACCCAGCGCGGGTAGGTTTGGCGTGCACGGTCGATGCTGGCCAACCATTCATGGTCTGCAGGCAACATCACCAAAGCGCGCGCCAAAGTTTGTGCAACACGCTCGCGAATGGCGGGCGTGCAGCTGTCGGGTCGCTGCACCATGAGGTTCCACAAAGGTGTGAGCCAAGGCATCACAGCCGTGGCTTCACCGCTGAGCTTGAGCATGCGCTGTGCCGCATGCAGCACCACTTCGGGCTGATTGCGCTCGGTGGCTTCTAAGGCATTCCATGCACGCTGCAGTTGGACGCTGTCGTGGGCTTCGTTCAGGCTGGCAACGGCCAACTCGCGCAACAAACTTTGGCCCGCGGTGTCTGAGAATGCACCATGCTTAGTTAGCAAACGAGCCGTTTCTAAAGCTGAGGCGTGTTGTTTGTTTAATCGTGCGACCTTCAGACGCATTCGCAATGCCAATATGCGGCGGGCTGCACCATGGCGCAGACCATCGAGCCAACGCGCGGCCTCGGGCGCATCTCGGTCGCTCATGGCCCAACGTGCCGCAGCCAAATAGGCGGCTTCCATCGTTTCTTCCATCAACTCATCCGATGCATCGCGGTTCATCGCCATGATGGCTTGCAGATGCAACACACGAGCATCGCGGTCACGCAAGGCGTGGGCACTTTCAGCCGCCACCAAATGCGACACCGCACGCAATTGATGCACATGACGGGGTGCAGGATCTTCGGCGGTGCGCACGGAAGTCAGCAAGGCCTCTAAAGCCAAAGCTTTGTCAGCCGACTTTACGGCTCGCACATAGCGGCCACTCCACAACTCTGACAAAGCATCCAACAACGCCGCGTGCATGGCACGCTCTTTTTGTTGCAAGCGCCAGCGGCGGGCTTGATGCGGCAATTCAAACAAGGCTGTCATGGCACGCCAGGCCAAGTGCATCACCACAAACAGCACCGCCAAAGCCAGTAACACCAAGTTGAGCGAAAGGTCCACACGGTGCGGCGACCAAAATACGGTGACCGTGCTTTGGTTACCGCCGGCCAACAAAGCGGACGCGACGGACACACCAAACAGCGCCACAAACCACAGAGCGGCTTTCATCTCAACGCCCCGCTGCAGCCGTGGTGAGGGCCGCGATGGTGTCGTCCACACGCGGAATCTCGATTTGCTTGGACTGCGCCAACACTTCACGTGCCAGCGCCAAAGTGTTTTGGCCTTGGCGAGTTTGCATGTCAAAGTAGTGGGTCAAATCGTCGGTGGCTTGTTTCATGTCCGACTGCACCACATCAAAGTGACGGGCCAACAAACCCAATCGGGCATTGAGCAAACGCAGCTTGAGGTTCTCACGTACGAAGTAGCTTTGTTCAGGCGCGAGCATGCTGGCTTCGGGCTTGTCGATGCGGCTGACGCGAATCAAGTTTTTCGCGTCGTCCCAGACATCGGCCAGCACCTTTTCCCACCAGCTCATACTGATGGCTTTGGCCCAGCTGGTGGCTGGCACGGCTTGCATGGGTTTGTCTTTGTTCACCAGGCCCACGGCGTTGAGCAAGGGCAAGGCATCCACCGCGCGCACCAGCTCATCCAGCTTGAACAGCAGTGCCGGTGTGTCGGCCACTGCCGTGGCCTTGATGCGTTCGATATCGCGGGTCACCGCTCGCAAAACAGGGGCCAAGCGAGGCTGTCCCACTTTGGTGAGGCGTTGCTCGGCCGAGTTGAGTGCGGCCAGCAAAGGCTGCACGCTGCCGGTGAGCTGCGCTTGTTGCTGCGCCAAGCGAATGGCGGACTCAATATCGACCACCAAGTTTTCGTCACGTGAGCGCGAGAGGCTTTGCATCAGGTCTTCGAGTTGGCTGCGCTGCAGTGCCACTTCGCTGAGCTTGGCATCGGTCACTGACAGGCGGGCTGCGGTTTCGCGCGCCAGCTCTTCGGCTTGTTTGGACGTGAGACGCGCTTCCACTGCTTGGCTGCCCGTGTCAGCGCTTTGACGCGCCAGCTGCTCTTGGATGCCCGAGAGCTTGGCCCACATCAACCCCGTGCCAACAGCGCCCACCACAGCCAAGACGCCAATGCTACGCATGAGCCAGTTGCTGGTGTCCGTGGTGCGAGCCGTGTTCGCGCGGTTGAACTCACTCGCACTTGCAAGCGGCTCTGTCGTAGGGCCCAAAGGCGGGAGGTTGGGGGTGTCGTCGTGCTCTGGCTTCATGCCAGAGATTCTAATGAGGCCAATAAGTCTGGCAATGACGGCTTGGCCATCTGAACCTCACCAAAACCCAAGTCCTTCGCTGTTTGGGCAATGCGGGGATGGGTAGCCACACATCGCGCTTGAGCCCAAATTTGTGTGGGTAAGATGAGTTTGAGATTTTCAATGCCTTGCGAGCTGCTGAAACACCACAGGCTGCCGTCCATTGCAGCTTCGGAGGCTTGGGCTTTTTGTTCAGCCACCCACACGGGTGCGCGGCGCTCATAAGCCACCACAAACTGCGCCGATGCGCCCGCGGCTTGCAGCTGTTGGGCCAACCAATCGCGGCCTGAGCCTTTTAGCGCGGCGTCCGGTTGGGAGTCAACATCTTGGCCACGCACGATCAACACGGGCTTGCCCGCTTGCACCTGCGACCTCACGCGTTGCCACAAAGCCTCAGAGTCAAACTGCGATGCGTCAGCGCCTGGGCTGTCAATGCACGCATCTGGCACACCCGCTTGCAGCAAGGCTTTGTGCGTGCCAGGGCCTGTCGCCCAGCAGCGCGGGACACTGGCCCCCGCTGCAAATTGATCGGGTTGGCTGTCAAAAAAATAACGCACGGCTTGGGCGCTGACAAACATCGCCGCTTGAAATTCAGACCACTGGGTCCAAGCTTGCACCACAGGCTTGAGATGCTTGACGGGCCCGACCTCAATCAAAGGCAAGGCCAAGACCTGATGGCCTGCCGCTTGCAGCGCATCGACCCACGCGTGCGAATCGGCTGCGGGTCGGGTGATGATGACGCGCATGGCCGGCAAGGTGGTTTTAGTGAGCGCCTTGCGCGCGCAATTGAGCAGCCACCGATTCGCCCAACAAGTTAGCAGCATCGCGCGAAGCAGGGTCAGCCGCATCCAAAGCTTGCTTCACTTCAGCGCGCAACAACACCGGCGCGCCCGATGGGTCGCCCCAAGCGGCTTGCAAGTGCAGCACGCCATCGGTCAAAGTGGCGTGTGCGGCCAAAGGCATGGAGCAGCTACCGCCCATCGCGCGGCTCACGGCACGCTCGGCGGTCACGGTCAACCAAGTAGCGGCATCGGCCAGCGGGGCCAAGGCTTGGGCCACATCGGCGCGGTTGCTGCGCACTTCAATGCCCAATGCGCCCTGTCCTGCGGCGGGCAACATTTCTGTGGTTTCAAAAATGTGACGAATGCGCTCGCCCAAGCCCAAACGCTTGAGACCCGCAGCGGCTAACACAATGCCGTCGTACTGGCCTTCGTCGAGCTTGCGCAAACGGGTGTCGAGGTTGCCGCGCAGTGGTTCAATCTTCAAATCGGGGCGCAAGGCACGCAGCAGCACGGTGCGGCGCAGGCTAGACGTGCCCACCACCGCGCCTTGCGGCAAATCATTCAGGTGCGCGTAGGTGGACGACACCCACGCATCACGCGGGTCTTCGCGCTCCATCACACAGGCCAGGTCAAAGCCTTCGGGCAAATCCATGGGCACGTCTTTGAGCGAATGCACAGCCAAGTTGGCGCGGCCTTCTTCGAGCGCCACTTCGAGTTCTTTCACAAACAGACCCTTACCGCCTACTTTGCTCAAAGATCGGTCCAAGATTTGGTCGCCTTGCGTGGTCATGCCCAGCAGCGCCACGCTGTGGCCTTGAGCCTGCAGCAAGGCTTGCACATGCTCTGCTTGCCACATGGCCAAACGGCTTTCGCGGGTGGCGATGGTCAGGGAAACGGGAGAAGTAGGGGCAGTGGACAAAACAAAACTCGCTTTTTCTGGGCCACGAATCTCGCGGCGAAATCAATTACGACAAATGTTAGCAGGCGCACCTTGGCTTTCGGTTCGCAGTTCACGCGCCCCGCTAAGAGGAAAGCCAAGCGTCTAAACGGGAAGCTGCCCTCAGCCCGATAAAATCCAACACTTATGACAAACCAACTCGACAAAAAATCCCAAGCGTGGTCCGCCCTGTTTTCTGAACCCATGAGCGAGTTGGTCAAGCGCTACACCGCCAGCGTGTTCTTTGACAAGCGTTTGTGGCAAGCCGACATCACGGGCAGCTTGGCCCACGCCGAGATGCTGGGCCACCAAGGCATCATTGGCAAAGAAGACCAGGCCGCCATTGAAAAAGGCATGGCGCAAATTTGCTCTGAAATTGAATCGGGCCAGTTCGAGTGGAAGCTCGACCTCGAAGACGTGCACCTGAACATCGAAGCGCGCCTGACGCAGCTGGCGGGCGACGCTGGCAAGCGCCTGCACACGGGCCGCAGCCGCAACGACCAAGTGGCCACTGACGTGCGCCTGTGGCTGCGCAGCGAGATGGACCTGATCATCGACCTGTTGGTCGATTTGCAAAAGTCCCTCGTGGAAGTGGCTGAGAAAAACGTCGAGGTCATCATGCCCGGCTTCACCCACCTGCAAGTGGCCCAACCCGTGAGCTTTGCGCACCACCTGTTGGCCTATGTGGAAATGTTTGCACGCGACGCCGAGCGCATGAGCGACGTGCGCCGCCGCACCAACCGCCTGCCCCTCGGATCAGCTGCCTTGGCAGGCACAACCTATCCGCTGGACCGCGAACGCGTAGCCCGCACCTTGGGCATGGTCGATGAACACGGCAACGCACAAGTGTGTCAAAACAGCTTGGACGGCGTGAGCGACCGCGACTTCGCGATTGAATTCACCGCCGCCGCCAGCCTGTGCATGGTGCACATCAGCCGCATGTCGGAAGAATTGATTTTGTGGATGAGCCAAAACTTTGGCTTCATCAAAATCGCCGACCGCTTCACCACCGGCAGCTCGATCATGCCGCAGAAGAAAAACCCAGACGTGCCCGAACTGGCACGCGGCAAGACGGGCCGTGTAGTGGGCCATCTTGTCGGCCTCATCACTTTGATGAAAGGCCAGCCATTGGCCTACAACAAAGACAACCAAGAAGACAAAGAGCCGTTGTTTGACACGGTGGACACGCTCAAAGACACGCTGCGCATCTTCAGCGAAATGGTGGGCGGACAAATTAACCCAGCCACGGGCCAAAAAGAAGGCGGCATCACCGTCAATGCCCAAGCCATGGAAGACGCGGCCAAAAAAGGGTTTGCCACTGCCACCGACTTGGCCGACTACTTGGTGAAAAAAGGCCAGCCCTTCCGCGATGCCCACGAAACCGTGGCCCATGCCGTGAAAGCCGCTGCTAGCCATAACTGCGATTTGTCGGAGCTGCCTCTTAAAGTGCTGCAAAGCTTTCACCCAGCTATTGAAAAAGACGTGTATGGGTGCTTGAGCTTGCATGGCTCACTCAATGCGCGCAACACCTTGGGTGGCACTGCGCCCCAGCGCGTATTGGCAGAAATTGCGCGCCACCGCGCTCGTCTGGGCTGAAACCCGGCGAATCATTGGCTATAATCGGGGGCTTTGCTGCTTCTTGACCT
>CAJBHE010000047.1 GCA_903952885.1 uncultured Burkholderiales bacterium | reverse complement strand
TGGCGCACTTTGCCAGCCTTGACCAACTGCGCCAGCGCTTCGAGTTGGGCGTGGAGGGTGATTTCCGAGGTCTCTTTTTTCGGGTCGTAATACACCCCACCAAACGCAGGCACATGACGCTCGGGCCAGTGAATTTGGTAGAGGTCAATCACATCGGTTTGCAAGCGACGCAAGCTGCCTTCGCAGGAAGTGACAAAGTCTTTGACGGTCAATCCCATGTGGTCACGAATCCATGGCATCCCGCGCGAGGGGCCAGCCACTTTGGTGGCCACCACCAGCTTTTGGCGAGCGCCCGGGTTCTTGGCAAACCAGTTGCCAATGATGGTTTCGGTGTGGCCGCAGGTCTCAGCTTTGGGCGGCACCGAATACATCTCTGCCGTGTCGATGAAGTTCACACCGCGCGCCAGTGAATGGTCGAGGATGGCGTGCGAATCGGCTTCGTTCACCTGTTCCCCAAAGGTCATGGTACCCAAGCAAATGGGCGTGACCTGCAAATCGCTGGTGCCCAGCTGAACAAGAGGAAAAGTCATACGAAATACTCCAACCATCAAGGTTTGTAACAACCTGACAAGTCTAAAGCCTCACAGTGACTGATTCGCCTTGGCGCGCTCCTCTTCTTGCAGTCGTAACACGCGGCGTTGCACCTTGCCAGTGGTGGTCATGGGCAACTCGGGTGTGAACTCAATTTCTTTGGGGTATTCATAGGGCGCCAGCTTGCCACGCACATGCAGTTGCAGCTCAGCCACCAACGCATCACTGGCTGCATGACCACCAGCCAACACCACATAGGCTTTCACCAAATTGCCGCGCTCGGCATCGGGCTTGGGCACTACGGCGGCATTGGCCACGGCGGGGTGTTTGACCAAACAGTTTTCAATCTCGCTGGGCCCAATGCGGTAGCCCGCCGACTTGAACACATCGTCAGCACGGCCTTGGTACCAAAGGTAGCCATCTTCGTCGCGCACGGCCATATCGCCCGTGCGGCACCAGTCGCCGGTGTATTTCCCTTGGGTGGACTTTTCGTTTTTCCAATAGCCCAAAAAGAAAATCGGGTCAGGCTGACCGTGTTGGTTGTAACGATGAAGCGCAACGTCGCCTGGCACGCCAGCAGGGCACTCATGGCCTTCGTCGTCAATCACGGCCACGCGATGACCGGGGTAACCCTTGCCCATGCTGCCGGGCTTGGCGGGCCAGCCCACATTTGAGCGATGCACGGCCAAGCCAGATCCAAGCTTGGGGGCCCACGCCATCGCGCAGTTGCCCACGATGTAGTTGATTTCGGTTTGGCCAAACATCTCGTTGACCGTCACGCCCAGTTGCTCTTGGCAATAGCCAAACACCGCATCGCCCACGGCCTCGCCCGCGCTCATGATGGCTTGAAGTTTGAGCTTGAACAGATGGCGCGGCTCTGGGTAAGCCTTCATCATGGCTTTGAGTGCGGTGGGAAACAAAAACGTGTGCGTCACGCCTTGCTGCTGCATGAGACTGAAAGCCAACTCTGGGCTAAAGCGTCCGTTCCACGCCACGATGGGGCGGCCAAAGTAAAGCGTGGGCAGCAAGGCATCCATCAAGCCGCCCGTCCATGCCCAATCGGCAGGTGACCAAAACACAGCGGCGCTGCCCGTGGGCATGGGGTTCACATCCAAGCTGTCTTGGCTGGCTGACGCATCCACCGTAGCAAAGCCAAACCAGTTTTGGCTGCAGACAAACCCGGTCAAATTACCGATCAAAGCGCGGTGCGGAATCAACGCGCCTTTGGGAGGGCCTGTGGTGCCGCTGGTGTAAATCAACACCGCGCCTTCGTCAGCTTGGGTATTCACCGCCGTGAAGGGACGTTGATGCGCAGCGATGGCCGCAGCGTAGTCGACATCCACGTGCAGCATGTCGGCCGCGTTGCTCAGATCAACCCCCACCACTTCGCGCAGGGCAGTGCATTGGGCGCGCACAGCCAAGACGTTGCTGACTGACGCTGCATCGGCAATGGCCACCACTGCCTCGCTGTCTTGCAGTCGGTAAGCCAAAGCCTCAGGGCCAAACAGCAGCGACAGCGGCATGGCCACCGCGCCCATCTGCATCACGGCCATGTAAGCCACTGCGGTTTCAAAGCGTTGCGGTAGCACGATGGCCACGCGGTCACCGCGCTGCACGCCAAGGCCAGTCAACACATGACTCAGCGCATCGGCTGCTTGCTGCAACTGCGCATAGCTATAGGTGCGCGGAGCCACTTCTCGCCCACGGGCGTTCGGGGCCGCGTGTTCAACAATGGCCACGCGCATAGAGGCGTCCTGTTGCAGCGCCCAACGTCGGCTGCACACCTCGGCCATGTTGAATTGCTCTGGCACATGCCAGCCAAAGCCTTGCTGCATTGCTTCGTAAAAATCGGCCATGTCTCGTGTCCTTATGATTCAAACAATGTACCCAATTCAA
Source organism: uncultured Burkholderiales bacterium (assembly GCA_903952885.1). Taxonomy (GTDB): domain Bacteria; phylum Pseudomonadota; class Gammaproteobacteria; order Burkholderiales; family Burkholderiaceae_C; genus Limnohabitans. Next base: position 2,197 of record CAJBHE010000047.1, on the reverse strand, counting down.
AAGCATTCGCGCAGCGCGTTTGTCCCAATCCGTCACATGAGTTACCACGTCTTGCAGTGGGGCACGCCCTCGCCGGACAAAACGCCGCTGGTCATGGTGCACGGATGGATGGATGTGGCTGCTTCGTTCCAATTCGTCGTTGACGCCTTGAAAGACGACCATTGGGTCATCGCCCCCGATTGGCGCGGCTTTGGCTTGACCGATGTGCCCCCAACCGACAACTTCTGGTTTCCCGACTATTTAGCCGACCTCGACCAGCTGCTGGACCATCACGTGGGCTCACGCCCCGTCAACCTGCTGGGCCACAGCATGGGCGGCCATGTGGCCACCCTGTATGCAGGCATTCGGCCTGAGCGCATCCACAAGCTGATCAACCTCGAAGGCTTTGGCTTGCCCGCCACCCACCCTGCGCAAGCGCCGGGGCGCTTGGCCAAATGGATGGACGAGCTCAAAGCCTTGCAGCGCGGCGACATCGACCTCAAGCCCTACCCCAGCCTTGAAGCAGTGGCGCAACGCTTGATCAAAACCAACCCGCGTTTGGACTCAGACAAAGCCCATTGGTTGGCCCAACACTGGGCCCGAACCAACGCGGACGGCGAGTGGCGCATCTTGGGTCATGCGGCGCACAAAGTGGTGAATGCCCAGCTGTTCAAAACCGATGAGACCCAAGCCATTTATGAGCGCATCTCCGCGCCCACTCTGTGCGTGGTGGCCAACACCGACAGCTTCAGCCAATGGTGGAAAGACAGCTACACCTTGGACGAGTTCATGCAGCGCATTGCCGCGGTGCCCCACATCCGCCATGCGGTGATGGCGGATGCGGGCCACATGCTGCACCACGACCAACCTGAAGCCTTGGCTCGGTTGATAGAGGAATTCTTAAGTCTTCCATCTGTCACATGAACCACTAAAATCATTTGATCACTTTTTCAAATCAGAAGTCATGACCCTCCCCGCCAAACTCCGCGCCACCCTGGCTGCTTTAGCCATCGTTGGTACTTTGGGCTCAGGTGCCGCTGCAGCGGCAGACAGTAGCTTGTACGATTTACAACCCTGCCCTGACAGTTTGGCGGTGCAAGGTGGCGCCGAACCCTCCAGAAAATGGGATTTATCGCTCTCGCCATACACCTTTCATTGGAGCGGCTCCAGCCCGGAACACAAGCCAGTCAAACTGATGTCACTGGACAGGCAGCTCCAGGGCGGCAGATTTTGCGGATTGGCCCTGTTCACCAACTCGTTTGGTCAGCCATCGGCCTATGGCTATGTGGGTCAGCAGTGGAACAACATTTTGGGTAACCCCAAATTGTTCAGCAAAGTATCCGCTGGCCTCATCTATGGCTACAAAGGCAAGCACAAAGATGCCATCGCCTTCAATTCGGCTGGCATAGCCCCTGCCATCATTCCTTCTTTGGGTTACGCCTTCTCGCCTCAAGATTCTGCGCAAGTCTTCGTGCTCGGAACCGCGGGTCTGACCTTCGCCTACGTGCGCAGCTTCTGAGCACCGGCCCGAACGTGAGAAAATCTGCGGTTTCCCCCAGACACATAAAGAAGACCGCATCATGGAAGCAGAACGCATCAACCTCATTGGATCTACCCTCGCCGACCTGAGCGTGCGCACGGTAGATCTCCGGAGGTATCTTTGACTACGATGCCAAATCTGAACGCCTGCGCACCGTCAACGCGTCTCTAGAAGACCCCACCATTTGGAACGACCCCAAAAAAGCGCAAGAGCTGGGTCGTGAAAAGAAAGCCCTCGACGGCGTCGTCGTCACCCTCACCCGCCTGACCCAAGAGCTGGAAGACAACGCCGAGTTGTTTGAAATGAGCAAGGCCGACAACGACGAAGACGGCTTGATCACAATTGAGACCGACACCCAAGGCTTGGTCAAAACCATCGAAGAGCTCGAATTCCGCCGCATGTTCAGCAACGAAGCGGACCCGCTCAATTGCTTCTTGGACATCCAAGCCGGCGCCGGTGGCACCGAAGCCTGCGACTGGGCCAGCATGCTGCTGCGCCAGTACCTCAAATACGCTGAGCGCAAAGGTTTCAAAACCACGGTCGAAGACGAATCCGCGGGTGACGTGGCCGGTATCAAAGGCGCGACGATCAAAATCGAGGGTGAGTACGCCTTTGGCTTGTTACGCACCGAAACCGGCGTGCACCGTTTGGTGCGCAAATCACCTTTTGACAGCTCGG
>CAJBHE010000046.1 GCA_903952885.1 uncultured Burkholderiales bacterium | reverse complement strand
CTGCTTTTTATCCGCTGGACAACAGCCGTGGGGCATCGGAGTTGATGGAGTTTGCGGTGTTTGAGCAGCTGCAAAAAAATGCGGCCACGCAAGGTGCATCTCTTTGGGGTGCATTGTCTTGGCGCTTTGGCGAGAAGACTGGCATGCTGGGTGCTGAATGGGTGAAACAAATCATGGATCATCCTGACCATGATGTGTATTTTTGTAATCCCCACGTCAACAACGAAGCAGTGTTTCACAACATGTGGTTGCAGGGCGAGGTGTCGCATCCCAACTTTGTGCAGATTGTGAAAGCGTTTTTTGCGGCGGCGGGTTTGGATGACAAGGAGATCATTGCCATTCATCCGTCGAACAGCTTTTCTGCCGCCAATTATTTTGTGGCGACGCCTAAGTTTTGGGACCGTTTTATTCCCTTTGTGCGTAAAACTTTGGTGACGGCTGACAAAAAAATGAACCCGCAGGTGCGTGATATTTTGCACTCCAAAGTTGCCGACGAAAAGGGCTTGCATGCGGGGGCGACCTACGTACCTTTTATCGTTGAGCGCTTGTTTGCTTATTTCATGCGCACAGAAGGCAAAGACTTGAAGTCATTCAAGATTGCATTGCCCGAGCGTGAACGCGAGTTGAATGTGCACCTAAAGCTGCTGCGTGAGATGAAAGACGTGGCGCACCGCACCCAGTCGGCGTGGCTGGCAGCGTGCTGGGTGAATTACCGCAATTTGTATTTGAGCCAGACCAATAGCAAAGCGTGGTGCGAGAAATATTTACGCGCCATCACGCCCACTGAAGTTCGCTTCATTTAATGAGCGTGAGTTAGGTTTTCATCACCATGAGCCAAGCACTTTTAGAAAGACTCACTTTTGGTGCAAGCCATAGCGAGTCTGAAGAGTTCTCGAAGCTTGGGGCTGAGCGATGGGTGTATGAACAATTGCATCCCAAGGCAGAAGACCCTAGGCTGGAGCAGGCGCTGAGTCAATCTGTGCTGCGCATCAGCTATCCAGTGAGCAATGCAACACCTCCAGATTATCCAGCTGTGAACGAAAATCGCCCGTTGTCTTGTTTGACTCAAAGCACGGAGCAACTTTGGCCGCTGACGGACAACAAACGCAAGATGGCCTATGAAGAGCGTATGAGGCCTTTGCGCGAGACGTCAGCATCCAAATTGTTGCATGCTCGTTATAGCCGTTGGCAGTTGCGTGAGCTGATGGTGGACTTTTGGCAAAACCATTTCAATGTGCATGCAGGGGATGCCTCTATTGCGGTTGCAATGCCAGAGTTTGACCGTGACTTGCGCCGATTGGCATTGGGGAATTTCCAAGAGTTGTTGACTCAGGTTGCGATGAGCACGCCCATGTTGATCTACCTCAACAACCGTAGCTCTCGCACGGGTGCTCCTAATGAGAACTTTGCGCGAGAGCTATTTGAGTTACACACCTTAGGCCGAGGCCATTACCTGAATGACCTATACAGCCGATGGCGAGAGGTTCCTGGAGCTCCTCAAGGCCAACCCAAGGGTTATATCGATCAAGATGTGTATGAGGCCGCAAGAGCCTTTACGGGTTGGATGGTTGAGGATGGGCGTGGCCTTGGGTCTGGGGTGAATTTGCCTAGTACGGGTAAGTTTGCTTACCTAGAAACTTGGCATGACCCTTATCAGAAACGAATTTTGGCGCGAGAGTTTGAGCCCTTTCAGCCAGCGATGAGTGACGGGCGTCAGGTGCTGGAGCTG
>CAJBHE010000045.1 GCA_903952885.1 uncultured Burkholderiales bacterium | reverse complement strand
TAGATCGCCTCAAAGAGTTTGCGAAAGTGCAAAACGCGCCTGTGGTCGCCATCTGCGCCAAGATCGAAGCTGAGCTGTCAGAGATGGAAGACGCTGACCGCTTTGAGTTCCTCAAAGAACTCGGCCAAGACGAGCCAGGCCTCAACCGCCTCATTCGCTCGGCCTACACACTGTTGGGCCTGCAAACCTACTTCACCGCTGGCGTGAAAGAAGTGCGCGCATGGACCATCCATGTGGGCGACACCGGCCCACAAGCCGCTGGCGTGATTCACACCGATTTCGAGAAGGGCTACATCCGCGCCCAGACCATCGCGTTTGACGACTTCATCGCCTTCAAAGGCGAACAAGGCGCCAAAGACGCAGGCAAGATGCGCGCTGAAGGCAAGGAATACGTGGTGAAAGACGGCGACGTGATGAACTTCTTGTTCTCGTCTTAAGTCACTGCTTTGCAGAAAAGAGAAAGCCGCTCAGTAAGCGGCTTTTTTTCGTCTCAAACTTTAACTGCTCTTAGCAGAACGCAACTAGGCTAGAAGCTATCGACAAAATATACGCTGATTGCGTACAATTGTATGAAAGCTGTTTTTGTAGAGTTACCAGTGTTTTCTCGCTACCGAGGCGACTACCTAGACGACGAAGGCTTTCGCGGGCTGCAAGCTGCCATGATGAAGAACCCTGAGTCAGGGGATGTCATTGAAGGCACGGGCGGGCTTCGCAAGTTACGACATGCAGATGCGCGTCGAGGCAAAGGAAAGCGTGGCGGTTTGCGAGTCATCTATTACTGGTGGGACGGTGCGAACCAGTTTTGGTTGTTCACGCTGTACGACAAAGACGAAATGACGGATTTGAGCCTTGATGAAAAGAAGGCACTCAAACACATGTTAAAAACCGAGCTGGAGGCGCGGCGATGAAAAAGCGAAATCTATTTGCAGAACTGACCGAGGGCTTTGATGCCTTAGGTAACGCACGTGCGGGCAAACAAACGCTTCGCACGCATGTGGTGGAGGAGAAGCCTGCGCCTGAAGTGACGGCTGATGAACTGCTTGCACTGCGTGAACGCCTGCATTTGTCACGCGCTGTGTTTGCGCGTTACTTGCGGACCAAACCGCGCACGCTTGAGAACTGGGAGCAGGGACGGGCTAAACCCAATCCCCATGCGGCTTTGCTCATTCGTCTTGTCGAGAAATATCCAGATACGGTTGAGCGGTTGGCTGAGGTTTGATTAGCCAATCCCCCAATGCTGCGGAAACACCCAAAGCAAGCCAGCCGTCATCAGCACATATCGCACAAACTTCCCCACCGCCATATAGGCTACGCAGGGCCAAAAAGGCAGGCGCAGCCAGCCGGCGACGGCGCACAGAGGGTCACCCACGACGGGCAGCCAAGCCAGCAAACACGCTTTGGCGCCAAAGGCTTTGAGCCAGCGCAAGGCACGGGCGTCTTGGTTGGTTTCGGTGTGGCGCAGCTTGTCGCTTACCTGGTGTGCGCCGTGACCCATCCACCAGCTGACAGCACCGCCGCCTGTATTACCCACTGTCGCTACCAAAATGGCGGGCCAAAACATCTCGGGGTTGAGTTTCACCAAGCCAAACACCACGGGCTCAGAGCCCATGGGCAACAAAGTCGCCGAAATGAACGACACCACAAACACAGTGCTCAGACCGAATTCCGGCAATGCCAAGGCGGCCAGTAATGAGTGCATCCATAGTTCCATCACCTCAGTGTAGTGATACAGCTTGTCAAGCTTGGCAAACGCTAACGAAATGATCATTCAATGCCCATATGCTGAAATTTTGAGCAGGTACAATGATGCCTCCTTTTTAAGCGCACCCCATCCTCATTCCATGCTCATCGGTCCCTACACACTGGCAAACAACCTGTTTGTCGCGCCGATGGCTGGCGTGACCGACCGGCCGTTTCGCATGTTGTGCAAACAGTTGGGCGCGGGCTATGCGGTGAGCGAGATGGTCACCTCGCGCAAAGACTTGTGGACAAGCCTCAAAACCTCACGCCGCGCTGACCACACGGGCGAGAGCGGTCCCATCGCCGTGCAAATTGCTGGCACGGACGCGGCCATGATGGCCGAGGCCGCGGTGTACAACATTGAGCGCGGGGCGCAAATCATCGACATCAACATGGGCTGCCCCGCCAAGAAGGTATGCAACAAATGGGCGGGCTCGGCCCTGATGCAAGACGAGCCTTTGGCCATGTCCATCGTGCAAGCCGTGGTTGATGCCGCGCAGCCTTATAACGTGCCCGTGACTTTGAAGATGCGTACCGGCTGGTGCGATGCACACAAAAACGCCGTGGCCTTGGCCCGCGCCGCAGAGGCCGCAGGCGTGCAAATGATCACCGTGCACGGCCGCACCCGCGAGCAGGGCTACAAAGGCTTTGCCGAATACGACACTATCACGGCAGTGAAGCAAGCCGTGCGCGTGCCCGTGGTAGCCAATGGAGACATTGATTCGCCCGCGAAAGCCAAAGAAGTTTTAAAGCTCACCGGTGCAGACGCGCTGATGATTGGCCGTGCCGCGCAAGGCCGCCCTTGGATATTCCGAGAGATCGCGCACTACTTGGACACCGGCGAGCATTTGGCTCAGCCTTTGGTGGAAGAGGTGAGCCGCTTGTTGCTGGCACACCTCGACGAGCACTACGCCCTGTATGGCGAGAGCACCGGCGTGCGCAGCGCCCGCAAACACATTGCTTGGTACATCCGCAGCTTGCCTGGTGGCGAGGCGATTCGCCAACACATGAACACCCTAGAAGACAGCGCGTCGCAACACCGCGCCGTGGCTGCCTTCTTCGATGACTTGGCCGAGCGTCACGAGCGCTTGCCCGACCCTGTTTTATTAGAAGAACCGTTAGCTTTGCATGAGTAAAAAACACATTGAAGAGGTGGTGCGTGCCAGCCTCGAAACCTATTTCCGCGACCTCAAAGGCACAGAGCCCGACAACATGCACGACATGATGGTGCGCGTGGTTGAAAAACCGCTGCTCGAAGTGGTGATGCAGCACGCCGACCACAACCAATCACGCGCCGCTGAATGGCTAGGTCTCAACCGCAACACACTGCGTAAAAAACTTCTCGATCACAAACTCATCAAATAAGACTGCACACCCAATGAAAGCACTCATCTCCGTCTCTGACAAAACCGGCATCGTCGAACTCGCGCGTGATCTTCACGCCTTGGGCGTGGGCCTGATCTCCACCGGCGGCACAGCCAAGCTATTGACCGAACAAGGCTTGCCCGTGACCGAAGTGGCCGAAGTCACAGGCTTCCCGGAAATGCTGGACGGCCGTGTGAAAACCTTGCACCCCAAGGTACACGGCGGCTTGCTGGCGCGTCGCGACACGCCCGAGCACATGGCCGCTTTGAAGGCGCACAACATTGACACGATTGACTTACTCATCGTCAACCTGTACCCGTTTGAAGCCACCGTTGCCAAGCCCGGTTGCACACTGGCCGATGCGATTGAGAACATCGACATCGGCGGCCCCGCCATGGTGCGTTCTGCCGCCAAGAACTGGAAAGACGTGGGCATCGTCACCGACGCCAGCCAATACGCGGACGTGATTGCTGAGTTGAAAGCCAACGGCAAACTGAGCGACAAACTTCGCTTTGCTTTGTCGGTGGCGGCGTTCAACCGCATCAGCCAATACGACGGCGCAATCAGCGATTACTTGTCGAGTGTGAGCTTTGAAGCAGAAAAACTGAGCGAAGAATACGTGCCCGAGCGCGCCCAGTTCAGCGGCCAATTCAACGAGCAATACGTCAAAGTGCAAGACCTGCGCTACGGCGAAAACAGCCACCAGCAAGCCGCTTGGTATCGCGACTTGGCCCCAGCTGCTGGTTCGCTCGCCACTGGCGTGCAGTTGCAAGGCAAAGAGCTGAGCTACAACAACATCGCTGACGCAGACGCTGCGTGGGAATGCGTGAAGAGCTTTGACACGGGAGTCAACGGCGACCCTTCACAGTTCGCGGCTTGCGTGATAGTCAAACACGCCAACCCCTGCGGCGTGGCTGTGGGTGCGAACCCACTTGAGGCCTACAGCAAGGCTTTCCAAACCGACCCCACCAGCGCGTTTGGCGGCATCATCGCTTTCAACCGCCCCGTGGATAAAGCCGCTGCCGAGGCGGTGAGCAAGCAATTCGTTGAAGTGCTGATGGCCCCTGACTTCAGCGCCGAAGCGCTGGAAGTGTTCAAGAGCAAAGTGAACGTGCGCTTGATGAAAATCGCGCTGCCCGCTAACTACGGCGACGTGCGCAACGCCTTAGAAACCAAACGAGTCGGTTCGGGCCTCTTGCTGCAAAGCGCCGACAACCACGAATTGGCTTTGGCTGACTTGAAGATCGTTACCGTCAAACAACCCACACCTGAAGAGTTGAACGATTTGTTGTTCGCTTGGAAAGTGGCCAAGTTCGTCAAATCCAACGCCATCGTGTTCTGCAAAAACGGCATGACCATGGGCGTGGGCGCAGGCCAAATGAGCCGCCTCGACTCAGCACGCATCGCCAGCATCAAGGCCGAAGCCGCCAAGCTCAGTCTGCAAAACACTGTGGTTGCTAGCGATGCCTTCTTCCCCTTCCGCGACGGTCTCGACGTGGTGGTGGACGCAGGTGCGACGTGCGTGGTCCAGCCCGGTGGCTCTATGCGCGACCAAGAAGTCATCGACGCCGCCAACGAGCGTGGCGTGGCGATGGTGTTCACCGGTGTGCGTCACTTCCGTCATTGATCGCCCACATTGAACATTGACCACACCAACGCGCCGCTTCATGCGGTGCAGCCTGTAAACCTTGGCTTTGCCCAACTTGGCCTCAACGCCGAGCTGCAAAGCTCGGCGACTCAAGCGGGCTTTACTTTACCAACACCTGTGCAAATCCAAGCTATCGGCCATGTGCTGAATGGTCGCGATGTACTGGTCACCGCACAAACCGGCTCAGGCAAAACAGCAGCCTATGTGCTGCCCGTGTTGCAGCTGCTCATGGCCACCGCCGCCTCGCGTGACGAAGCGCCTAAGAAACGAATCACGCAAGTGCTGGTGCTCGTGCCCACACGCGAGCTCGCCACACAGGTGAGCGATGTGCTGCGCGATTTGGCGCGGCCTTTGGCTCAGTCCATCAAGGTGGGTACTTTGTTTGGCGGTGTGTCCATCAACCCCCAAATGATGAGCCTGCGCAGCGGTGCTGATGTGGTGGTGGCCACGCCCGGCCGCTTGCTCGACATCGTCGACCACAACGCCTTGAACCTCGGCCATGTGCAGAACCTCGTGTTGGACGAAGCCGACCGCTTGCTTGACCTCGGCTTTGCCGAAGAGCTGCAACGCATCTTGGCGCTGTTGCCTGCCAAGCGACAAAACCTGTTGTTCAGCGCCACCTTTGAGCCTGCTGTGCAAACCTTGGCCGAAGCGTTGCTGAACAATCCCGAGCGCATCACCATCGCGCATACCGAAGCGCATGCGCCCGACATCGCCCAGCGTGCGATTCAGGTGGACGAAAAAAGCCGCACGGCCTTGCTACGTCACCTCATCAAAACCCACGCGTGGAAGCGCGTGTTGGTGTTTGTGGCTACGCGCTACGCGTGTGAGCATGTGGCCAACAAGCTCTACAAGGCGGGCGTGTTTGCCACGGCGTTCCATGGCGAGATGAGCCAAGGCTCACGCCAAGACGTGTTGGCCGAATTC
>CAJBHE010000044.1 GCA_903952885.1 uncultured Burkholderiales bacterium | reverse complement strand
TGGGTAGTCAGGCGCGGGGGGCGTTTCAGGCGTTGGCTGCGCTTAAAGGTGTGGGCACTCTTTCGGGTTCTGGCGCTGGTGTGGGCGTTGACGGTACTGCGGCGTTGGCTGATGGGGAGCAGCGGGCTCCTCATGCCTATCAGAAATCGTCACCCGCTGCCCCCCATCATCCAACACCTTCTGGTCGTGATGCGTCTGTCTCTAGCGCTGTCGCTTTTTCTCCTGCGGAGCAGCGTTACACCAGCTGGACTTTCGGCGAATTGCCCGAGCTGATGGAAATCACCAAAGGCAAACAAACCCTCATTGGTTTTCCGGCGCTGGTGGATATGGGTGACGCGGTGTGCATTGAAGTGTTTGACGAGCCCGATGTGGCCGCCACCAAACACCGCGCTGGCTTGCGCCGTTTGTTTGCCATTCAAATCAAAGACGCCCTCAAGTACCTTGAAAAGAACTTGCCTGATCTACAAAAAATGTCGGTGGCGTACATGATGGTAGGCAAGTCGCCCGATGGATCGGGCGGGGGCACGTCGGACGAACTCAAACAACAAATACTGGATGTGGCTTTGGACCGTGCTTTCTTGCTCGATCCACTCCCAACCAGCGAGGCCGATTTCAAACGCCGTTTAGAAGAGGGCCGTGGCCGACTGACGTTGATTGCCAACGAAATAGCCCGCTTGGCCAGCACCGTGCTGAATGAGTTTGCCGCCGCCAGCCGCAAAGTGAAGGACACCAAAATCAGCCCCGACAGCGTGGATGATGCCGCGCAACAGTTGCAGCGCTTGGTAGGCAAACGCTTCATTGCCGACACGCCCTACACACAGCTGCAGCACTTTGCGCGCTACCTCAAAGCGGTGGTGTTGCGTCTAGACAAACTGCGCGCCGACGCAGCACGCGATGCCACCAAACTGGCCGAGCTCAAACCGCTGGACCAAAAGTATTGGCGCTTGGTGGCCGAGCGCAAAGGCGTGACCGATGCGCGCATGCAAGAGTTCAGGTGGCTACTGGAAGAGCTGCGCGTGAGCTTCTTCGCGCAAGAGCTGCGCACGCCCCAGCCGGTGAGTGTGAAGCGGCTGGAGAAGGCTTGGCAGCAGTTGAGTTATTGAGTTTGATGGATCAAAGACGCGCTAAACGCCCCAATGCCAACTTCAGTGTTTCGTCTTTCTTGGCAAAGCAAAAACGCACCACGCGCTGGTCAAACCCATCGGCGTAAAAAGCGGACAACGGAATGGCGGCCACGCCGATTTCAGTGGTGAGCCATTTGCAGAAGTCGGCTTCGCTCAAATCTTTTTCAGGCACGCCTAGTTTGTCGATGCGCACGCACTGAAAGTAGCTGCCCTCAGACGGCAACAACTCAAACTTGGTTTGTGCCAAGCCTTGGCGAAACAGATCGCGCTTGGCGGCATAGAAGGCGGGCAACTGCAAGTAGGGCTGTGGGTCTTTAAGGAACGCGGCCAAGCCGTGTTGCACAGGGGTGTTGACGGTGAACACGTTGAACTGGTGCACTTTGCGGAACTCGGCGCTGTACGCCGCAGGCGCTGCCACGTAGCCAATTTTCCAGCCCGTGACGTGGAAGGTTTTGCCAAAGCTCGACACGATGAAGGCACGCTCGGCCAATCCGGGGAAGCTAGAAGCACTGAGGTGCTTCAGCGGGGCGTAGACCATATGCTCGTAGACCTCGTCACTGATGAGCACGATGTGGGTAGGTGCGAGCAGCTCTTGAAGCTTGAGCATTTCTTCGCGCGTCCACACGGTGGCGCTGGGGTTGTGCGGGCTGTTGACGATGATGGCGCGGGTCTTAGGCGTGATGGCCGCTGCGATTTTGTCGAAGTCTGGGCGGAAAGTGCCAGGGGTGAG
>CAJBHE010000043.1 GCA_903952885.1 uncultured Burkholderiales bacterium | reverse complement strand
CGTTGTGCGCGCTGGGCGATCTTCATCATCAGTCGCGCAGCTTGCCTTTGGCGCGGTCAGACTCAACTTCGAGTGCGCGCAGTTTGGGTGCTAAGCCATTGAGCACGCCATTGACATACTTGTGACCGTCAGTGCCGCCAAAGGATTTGGCGAGTTCGATGTATTCATTCAGCACCACGCGCCATGGCACGTCGATACAGTGTTGAAACTCATACGCGCCCATCCACATCACTGAGTGTTCGATGGGGGAGATTTCGTCGAGCTTGCGGTCGAGCAAGGGCTCAATGAGTGAATCCAAAATTTCGCGTTGTTCTATGCAACCGTACAACAGCGCGTCGTAATGCACAGAGTCTGATTTGTGAAAACCGCTCAAGTCACGTGTGAACACATCAATGTCTGCTGCTTCGTTGTTGCCCACCAAAAATTGGTAGAGGCCTTGCAGGGCAAATTCACGTGCGCGGCTGCGGCCGGACTTGACTGCGCTTTTGGTCGTTCCGTTGCTCGAAGTTTTGCGCGCGGCTTTGTCGTCTGTTGCGGTTTGTGTCGATGTGGTGGCGGTGTGTTGTATGTCGATCATGCCAAGCTTTCCAGCAACAAAGCCATTTCTAAGGCCACGCGAGCCGCATCGCGACCTTTGTCAGTTTGACGGGCTAACGCTTGCTCTAAGTTTTCGGTGGTGAGGATGGCGTTGGCGATCGGCACGTGGTAGTCGAGCCCGACGCGGGTCACGCCAGCGCCAGATTCGTTGGCCACCAACTCGAAGTGGTAGGTCTCTCCACGGATGATGCAGCCTAACGCGATGAGGGCGCTGAATGGTTCTGGGTCTTCAATTTGCGCCAGGGCAGCCAGAGCCAAAGGCACTTCAAGTGCGCCAGGAACATGAACGTGGGTGATGCGGTCGTCTGCCACACCCATGGCTTTTAGTTCGGCGATGCAAGCAGCAGCCAATGCATTGGTGATGTCGTCGTTGAAGCGCGCTTGGACGATGCCAATTTTCAATGCGCTGCCGTCGAGTGTGGTGGTGGAGGCGAGGTTAGAGACAAACATGGTTTTTATTCTTCGTGGTTTTATTCTTTAGACAGGTAGCCCGTGATTTCTAGACCGTAGCCGGTCATGCTGGGCATGCGGCGCGGGTTGCCCATCAGGCGCATTTTGTGAACGCCGCAGTCACGCAAAATTTGCGCGCCCACGCCGTAGCTGCGCAGGTCCATACGGCCACGCTCTGGCGCTTGGGCTGACCGGGCAGTGCCTTCGAACTGAGCCAGCAGTTGCTCACCGCTTTCGCCGCAGTTGAGCAAAACCACCACGCCAGTGCCTTGCACGCTAATGCGGGCCAAAGCAGCATCCAAACCCCATGAGTGCATGACACGGTTGGGCTCGAGTGCATCGAGTACAGAGAGTGGTTCGTGAACACGGGCCAATACTTCGGCGTCAGCACCCCACGTGCCTTTGACGAGGGCCATGTGCACAGCGCCGCTGGTCATGTCTTTGTAGGCGTTGGCCGTGAACTCTCCGTGCGCGGTGTGCAAGGGGCGTGAGCTGACTTTGTGCACCAACGATTCGGTGCGGCTGCGGTAGGCAATCAGGTCGGCGATCGTGCCGATCTTCAAGCCGTGTTCGGCGGCGAAGATTTGCAAATCTGGCAGGCGTGCCATCGTGCCGTCGTCTTTCATGATTTCGCAAATCACGGAAGAAGGCGAGTAGCCGGCCATGGCTGCCAAGTCGCAACCCGCTTCGGTGTGGCCCGCGCGCATGAGCACGCCGCCATCCACTGCTTGCAGGGGAAACACGTGGCCCGGTTGCACCAAGTCGCTGGGCTGGGTGTTTTTGGCGACAGCCACTTGGATGGTGCGCGAACGGTCAGCGGCTGAGATGCCGGTGGTCACGCCCTCAGCCGCTTCAATGGACACAGTGAAAGCTGTGCTGTACACCGTGCCATTGCGTGCGGCCATCGGAGGCAGTTTCAAGTATTCGCAGCGCTCGCGCGTGAGCGTGAGGCAAATCAGTCCACGGCCAAAGCGGG
>CAJBHE010000042.1 GCA_903952885.1 uncultured Burkholderiales bacterium | reverse complement strand
GGGCCAAACCCCAACGCAGCAAGGATCGAAAACCAAGTGAGCACTCCAAACACATGGTGGTGCGCTGAGAGCACCGAATGCTCAATGACATGACGCAGCAATTCGCTGCGCGGTAAATTGTCTACTTCGACGTGTTGCCATTGAGCCAACAGTTCACGCGCCAAACGCTCATCGCCGAGATCCAAGGCGTCACGAATATCGGTGAAATGGTGACTGAACTGACGAAAGCCCAAAGTGGCATACAACACTGCCACGCTCCAAAGCATGGCCACAGGCCAACCCAAAACACCAATCAACAACCAATGCACCGCCACAGCAATAACCGCAGGCAAGCCCACACCCAAAGTCCAAGTCATCCAAGCCAAACGCGGATGGCCAGCATCTAAGGTCTGGCTGATCCAATTGACCCACAATCGCACGGCTCCGTGCACCCAATTGCCGTGCAACAAGGGTCGGGCTTGTTCAATCAACAAGGCGAGGAGTAGAGAAAGAAAACTCATGTTCGAATGATAGCGGTGAGTTATATCAATTGAAGCAGCTCATGCACGCAAGAAGCGGTAAAAGTTGCGCAACATCCCCGCAGTCGCACCCCACACAAAACGCTGCTGTTCACCGTCTTGGTAAGACATCGACAGCCACTCGCGCGTCACTCCCTCAAACGCGTGGCGGTGCCAGCGGTGATGGGCGGGATTCATCAAAAAAGCCAAGGGAACCTCAAAGGCATCGGACACCTCATGGGTGTTGAGCTGCAGGGTCATGGCGGGCGAAATCAAGGCCACCACAGGCGTCACATAAAAGGCCGAGCCCGTCACATACTCGGGCAAAGTGCCCAGCACCTGCACATGGCGGGCGTCTAAACCCACCTCTTCATGCGCTTCACGCAAGGCGGTGGCGACCGTATCGGCATCGCCCTCGTCACACTTGCCGCCCGCAAAGGCTATTTGCCCTGCGTGCGTGGACATGTGCGCTGGGCGCTGGGTCAGCAGCACTGTGGGCTCGTCGCGCATCACCAGCCCCACCAATACCGCTGCTTGGGCGGGTGCACGGTCCATGAACTTGCGCTCACGCACCAGCTCAGGTTGCCACGTGGGCGGGTTGGCAAAGCGCGCTTGCAAGGCCTCAGCTGTGAAGTGCAGCGCAGGCACAGGCTCAAGGTGCGCGTCCACTTGGAACACGGGCACTTGCTGAGGGTCAAAGGCTGGGAGTGGGGACATATAAAAAGCCACCGCAAGCTGTCACTTGGGGTGGCTTTTAAGCAAAGTAAGACTTGCTTATTTAGCGGCGGCTGCTGCTTTGAGCGCTGCAGCTGACTTGCTGACCAATTTTTCTTTGATACGCGCAGACTTACCGCTACGGTCACGCAAGTAGTACAACTTGGCACGACGCACATCACCGCGACGCTTGACTTCGATGCTCGCGATCAAGGGGCTGTAAGTTTGAAACGTACGCTCCACGCCTTCGCCGCTGGACATTTTGCGCACGGTGAAGCCGCTGTTGAGGCCACGGTTGCGCTTGGCGATCACCACACCTTCGTAGGCTTGCAGACGTTTGCGTGTGCCTTCAACCACGTTGACGCTCACGATGACGGTGTCGCCAGGTGCAAATTCGGGGATAACTTTGGCGAGGCGAGCAATTTCTTCTGCCTCAAGGGTTTGGATCAGGTTCATGTTTTCCTCTAAAGGATCGTGGTCGCGCTACACAAAAGGCTTCCTGCACAAGGGCATGAAGCGGCCGACCAGAGGATCGAAAAGCCTCACATTATAGCGGTTTTTGAGCCTTCAAAACAGCCTCGTCTTGCACCGTCAGCTTGGCCTCGGTGCGGGCCGCGTCAATCAGCTCAGGTCGCAGGCGGGCTGTCAGCTGCAAACGCTGGTCACGTCGCCAGCGCTCGATGTTGATGTGGTGGCCCGACAGCAGCTCGGCAGGCACGCCCTGCCCTTCCCATTGCTCGGGACGCGTGTAATGCGGGCAATCCAGCAAGCCGTCTAAAGCAGGGTTGAAGCTGTCCAACTGGTGGCTACCCTCGTCATTGAGCACGCCGGGTTGCAAACGCGCCACAGCATCTAACAAAGTCATGGCGGCCAATTCGCCGCCCGACAACACAAAGTCACCCACGCTCACCTGCGCATCCACATGGGTGTCGATGAAACGCTGATCCACGCCTTCGTAACGGCCACACAACAACACCGCGCCTTGGCTGTCCGACCAGCGCTGCACACCTGCATGACGCAGCATCTCGCCAATGGGTGAGAACAGCACCAACGGGGCCACATCACGGGCTTGGGCACGGTCGGCACGAATGACCATCAAACAAGCGGCCAAAGGCTCGGCCATCATGACCATGCCAGGGCCGCCGCCAAAGGGGCGGTCGTCCACACGGCGGTAGTTGCCTTCGGCGTAATCGCGAGGATTCCACAAGCGCACGTCCACCAGCCCCGCCTCGAAGGCGCGTCGGGTGATGCCGATTTTTAAAAACGGCTCAAACAGCTCGGGGAACAGGGTGATGATGTCAAAGCGCATGGCGATGGCCTCAGGCTGATCGGTCAGTAATCAGGCTGCCAGTCGGCGATGATGCAGCGTCCGGCCAAATCGACGCTGTCGATGTAGGCAGACACAAACGGAATCATGCGCTCCAAAGCCTTGCCCTCTAGCTCGTAAGCAAGTACTAACACGGTTTGTGGGCCGGTGTGCAGCAACTCGCGCACAGCGCCGAGTGCCACGCCTTCGCGGTTGACCACTTCCAGGCCAATCAGGTCGACCCAGTAGTACTCGTCTGCCTGGGGGGTGGGAAAGCTGGCACGCGACACAAAAATGCGTGCGCCTTTGAGTAATTCTGCGGTGTTACGGTCGGGAACCTCTTGGGCCGTGGCCACCACAGAATCAGAATGTTCTTTGGCTTCGATGATTTTCAAAAGCACGGTGCCAGCGAATGTCTTGGCACCTCTTTCCGAGGGTTGTAAAAACCAACGCTTGGAAGAAAAAAGCGCCTCCGGAGAAGCGCTGTGGGGCAAGACCTTGAACCAGCCTTTGATGCCCCAAGCATCCGCAATGCGCCCTACCTCGATGGCATCCGCAGGAAGTTCTGCGGACTCAAGGCTCAGCATCATTGCCATGCTTATGTTCAATTAAGCAGCCACCTTGGCAGCAGCTTGTTTGATCAAACGGACCACGGTTGGCGAACACTGTGCGCCCACGCTGGTCCAATGCGTCAAACGGTCATGCGCAACGCGCAAACCTTCTGCTTGACCTTTGGCGATTGGGTTGTAAAAACCAATGCGCTCGATGAAGCGGCCGTCGCGACGATCGCGCTTGTCGGCAACAACAATGTTAAAAAACGGACGGGCTTTGGAACCGCCGCGTGAAAGTCGGATGACGACCATGATGAATCCTTCGGGTGGAATTTTTTTCAACGTTTGAGACACGCGCTAAGCCACCCGGCCTGCGACACGCTGAAAAGCCTTCTAGTATAGCGCTTTACACTCTGCCTATGAAAAACAAAACCATCGCCGCTTGGCTGGCCTTCTTGGGTGGGCCTTTTGGCCTCCACCGTTTTTACCTCTTTGGGCTGTGGGACTCGTTGGCCTGGCTGCTGCCCATCCCCACCGCTCTGGGCATTTATGGCGTTGAACGCGTTCAACAATTCGGCCTAGACGATGTGGCGAGCTGGTGGCTCATTCCGATTGCGGGCTTCACTTTTGCAGCCTGCGCTTTGAATGCCATCGTGTATGGCCTGATGACCCCTGAGGCTTGGAATGCACGCTTCAACAGCACCGAGAACGAAGACGCACCGGCTGGCCAAACCAACTGGCTGACCATCGGCGCGATTGCCATGGCGCTGCTGATCGGCACCACGGTGCTGATGTCGAGCATCGTGTTCAGCTTTCAGCGCTACTTTGAATATCAAATCGAAGAGGCGCGAAAACTGTCCGAATAAGGCAGTTTTTCAACCGCTTGGTCTCTCACCGCCGCCAGTTGCGCCACACTGACTCGCGCTGGCCACACCTCAGCCAAAGGCAGCAGTACAAACGCACGCGCCTGCCACCGGGGATGCGGCAGTGTCAGCTCTGGTGTTTGTAAAACAACATCGCCGTAAAAAATCACGTCCAGGTCCAGCGTTCGCGGTGCGTTGATGTAGGGGCGCTCTCGGCCACTTTGCAGCTCTAAGGCTTGTAAAGCATGCAGCAACGCAAGCGGGCTGAGCTGTGTTTGCACCAAAACCATGGCATTGATGAAGTCTGGCCCTTGCGCCTCATACGGCGCACTGCGGTACAGCGATGAAGGCTTGACCAGTTGCGTCGAAGGCAAGCTCGCCACATCGCGCAAAGCTTGCTGCACCGTGGCCACTGCGTCACCCAAATTAGCGCCCAGAGCCACGCACGCCATGACGGGGGAAACTGACATGGCCTGGCCTGGGTTTATTCGGCGGTGGGTGCACCACCCGCTTCGCCAGCGGGCTTGCGACGGCGACGGCGGCGTTTTTTAGCGGGGGATGC
>CAJBHE010000041.1 GCA_903952885.1 uncultured Burkholderiales bacterium | reverse complement strand
CTCGCCTAGCAAGTGTTGTTGGCCTATGACTTCGCCCAGTGTGCGCGGGCGCAGCCGTTCAGCAAGGGGTATGTGGATGGAGGACACGCGTCAAAAGGCCTGTATGGATAGAGGCTCTGAGTGTAGCGAAGGGCTTAGCTTTGGCCTCGCGAAACAAAACGTGTCAACTCACCAAACCCATAGCCTGAAACACGTCATGCCACGCAGCCAATTTACGTTCAAACGACCAGCTTGCATTGGCTGGGCTGGTGGACGGCAATCGATGCACAGGCAAGCCCAAAGCGCGTGTGAGCTTGGCATGTTTGAAGCTTTCACCGCCGTTGTGAGCGATCGCGACGAGCGCGGGACAAAGTGCGCGCAGGCTTTGCAAATCATTGGGCTGTGCGTTTTGTATGTTGGCGTCTAAGCTGCCTTCGCGTTCACATGCAGCGTACACATCCCACAAACCGACGCCTTGGTTCAACAACCAATGCGCACGCTCGGCATAAGGCATGGCCAACACTTCTGCTGCATCGGGCGATAGCAGCGAGGCCATGATTTTCCAAAAATGGTTTTGCGGGTGGCCGTAATACTGCTGCGCACGCAACGAGGCCACACCCGGAAAACTGCCCAACACCAGTAATCGTACGTTGGCATTTAGCAGTGGTGGCAAGCCTTGCAGCAAGGGCGTGGCGTGTGTCGGACTCGCGCTCAATGTCAAGGGCGAATGACGCTCACGCCTTTAGGTGGCGCAAAGTTGAACTGTGCTGCACCGAGGTTGCTGGGGTTGACCTCGAATTGGTCAAAGCTCAGCACCGAGCGTTGGCCCATGGCATCAAAAATTTCGAGCTTGCCCAAGCTCACCTGTGCGCCATCGGCACGCAGACCCATGCGCACGGATTGGATGGTGCTCTCACGGTTTTTGGGTGTGGCTTGAACCCATTGCAGGCCATCGGCATCAGCTTGTGCTTCTATGCTGAATTCTTTTTGCAAGGCGCTCAGGTCCACCGCAGTCGCCACCAAAGCGGCCGGTGTACTGCCCAAGGCTTGCGTTTGTTTGCGGGCTGTCACTTGCTCTAGGTCTGCGTCGTACAGCCAAAGGGTTTGGCCATCGGCCACGATGACTTGCGGAAACGGCTTGAGGTAATCAAACCGAAAACGTGTGGGGCGCACAAACGAAAACTGGCCTTTGGAGGTTTTGCTGCGCACCGAAGTCTGCCCGGCTTTAGCGGGCGGGGTGACCACTTGGGTGAAGTCGGCGCGACCACTTTTGGTGGACTTCAAAAAAACTTCGAGGGTGTCGAGGCTGCTCGCGCAGACAACGCTTGCGCTAAGTGCCAACGCTGCGAAGGCGGCATACTTATTCATCACGCTTAGGGACCAAAATTTCGCGCTGACCATTGCTACTCATGGCGCTGACCATGCCGGCCTTTTCCATATCTTCTACCAAACGCGCAGCGCGGTTGTAGCCAATCTTCAAGTGGCGCTGCACCAAAGAGATGCTGGCCTTGCGGTTCTTCAAAACCACCTCCACCGCTTGGTCGTACATCGGGTCTTTTTCAGTCGCCACTTCGCCAAACAAATCGGGGCCTGAGGCATTGCCGTCGCCATCGACCGTGCCGCCTTCCAGCACGCCTTCGATGTAGTCGGGCTCGCCTTGGCTCTTCAGGTAGTTCACCACGCGGTGCACTTCCTCGTCACTCACAAACGCACCATGCACACGCACCGGAAAGCCTGTGCCGCTAGCCATGTACAACATGTCACCCATACCCAGAAGCGCCTCAGCACCCATCTGGTCGAGGATGGTGCGGCTGTCAATTTTGGAACCCACCGAGAAGGCAATGCGCGTCGGGATGTTGGCCTTGATCAAGCCCGTGATCACATCCACGCTGGGGCGTTGCGTGGCCAAAATCAAATGGAT
>CAJBHE010000040.1 GCA_903952885.1 uncultured Burkholderiales bacterium | reverse complement strand
TACCTATGGCCATCCCCCAGTCCTTCATTCAAGAGCTTTTAGCCCGCGTCGACGTTGTCGAGGTGGTGGGCCGCTATGTGCAGCTCAAAAAAGGCGGGGCCAACTTCATGGGGCTATGCCCGTTCCACGGCGAGAAGTCGCCGTCGTTTTCGGTCAGCCCTGCCAAACAGTTTTTCCATTGCTTTGGCTGCGGTAAGAACGGCAACGCCATTGGCTTCTTGATGGAGCATGCAGGCATGACCTTCGTCGAAGCGGTGAAGGACTTGGCGCAAAACATCGGCATGCAAGTGCCAGAAGACGATGCTTCACCCCAAGACCGCGCCCGCGCTGCCGAGCAACGCCAAAAGCAAGCCACGCTCACTGATGTGCTGGAAAAAGCGGGGGAGGCTTATCGCAAACATTTGCGCAATTCGCCTAATGCAATTGAGTATTTCAAAGGCCGTGGCCTGAGTGGCGAAATTGCCAAACAGTTTGGCCTGGGCTATGCCCCCGATGGCTGGCGCGGCTTGGCCAGCGTGTTCCCCGACTACCAAGACCCGCTGCTGGCTGAAAGCGGCTTGGTCATCGTGAACCAAGAAGACGGCGAAGACGAAAAACGTTACGACCGTTTTCGCGATCGGGTGATGTTCCCCATCCGCAACGTCAAGGGCGAGTGCATTGGCTTTGGTGGGCGCGTGTTGTTTGAAGGCACGCCTAAATATTTGAACTCGCCTGAAACCCCCGTGTTCAGCAAAGGCCGCGAGTTGTATGGTTTGTTTGAAGCCCGCAACGCCCTGCGCGATGCGGGCTATGTGCTGGTGACCGAAGGCTACATGGACGTGGTGGCCTTGGCGCAGCTGGGCTTTCCCAATGCAGTGGCCACACTGGGCACGGCGTGTACGACCGACCATGTGCAAAAACTGTTTCGCTTCACTGACAACGTGGTGTTCAGCTTTGACGGTGATGCTGCGGGCCGCCGCGCGGCACGCAAAGCGTTGGATGGCGCAATTCCCTACGCCACGGATGTGCGAAGTGTGAAGTTTTTGTTTCTACCGGCCGAGCACGACCCCGACAGCTACATCCGCGAGTTTGGCAAAGAAGCCTTTGCTCACTGCGTGACCGAAGCCATGCCACTGAGCCGCTTTTTGGTGGAAGTGGCACGTGAAGGCTGTGACCTGAACACGGCCGAAGGTCGCGCCCACATGGCCAGCAATGCCAAGCCCCTCTGGATGGCCTTGCCCGCTGGCGCACTCAAGCGCCAGTTGCTGAGCGAACTTGCCGAATTGGCCGACCTGGGCAACCACGAGCTGCAAGACCTGTGGATGCCCGCAGCACCCTTAGCAGCGCAGGCCCGATCGGGTGACTATAAAAAGTTGTCCAAATTCAAACCTCGCGATGCCTACGCGCCCAAAACCTACAAGCGAGGCACACGCCTCATTCCCCAAGGTCGCGCGGACCATGCGGTGCGTGTGCTGCTGACGCACATGGCACTGTGGGAGGACCTATCCGCCGAAGACCACAACCTCTTGTGCGAACTGGCCCCACCCCATGGCCCGCTGTTTGTGTGGCTAGACCAGCAACAGCACGAGCACGGCAACCAGCCTTGGGGATCCCTGCGCGAAGGCCTACACGGGCATGAATCAGAGGACATGGCTTTGCGCGTCATGGCCTCGTCGTTCAAACCCTTGCTCGACGACGAGGGTCGTCCCATGCCCGATGCGCAGTCACCGGCTTCGATGCAGAGAGAGGCCGGTCTCGAGCTGCGCGGCATTTTGAACAAAATTTTGTTTGAGAGCTTGGACGCTCAAATGAAAGAAGCCATTGCCGCAGCCGCCGCCGACCCCACGGCCATGCAGCGCTACAAAGCCCTGTTTGAGCGCCGACGCCTGCTGGGACTGATTCCTCAAAAACTGGTCGAAAGCCACGATTGACGGGCCTGTGTCGCAGCTAAGGCCGCGGTTTTTGGTATAATCCATCTCTAGCAAGTGCGACAGCAGCACCTCCGGGCCCGGCTAACCGTGACACAAGCGCACGACTCGCCAACTCACCGCAAGGACTGCACACCAAATGTTCGCCCAATCCGCTTGCTTCTAGAGGTTCGCACTTCACCCCCCTTTTCTTTTTTCCCGCGTCGGGTTTATCGATGCTGCGTATTCGTTTCTTTGATGTCTAGGAGTATTCATGCCTGTTGACCGCAATTCCAAGAAGCCTGCCAAACCTGTGGCCAAGAAGGTGGTTGCCAAACCTGTGAGCAAAAAGCCAGCACCCGCTGCGCCCAAAGCCGCAGCCAAGCCTGCCGTCAAAGCCGCTGTCAAAGCAGTTACCAAGCCAGTTGCTAAACCCGTTGCAAAAACGTCTGCCAAACCGGCAGTCAAAACCGCTGCTAAACCAGCAGCCAAGTCAGCAACGAAAGCCAAGTCAGTGCCCGCATCGAAAACAAAAGCTGCCGAAAAGCCAGCCACCAAACCCGTCGTGAAAACAGTCTCTAAAGCTGAGGACACCAAGAAAAAAACACCAGCTGTAGAAGCCAACGCCCCCAAAGCGGCCGCCAAAAAAGCCCCCGCCAAAAAGACCACAGCAGCCAAGGGCAAAAAAGCTGGTGCCGATAACGAAGACCTTGGCGACATCGAGGCTGATCTCGAAGGCGAGCCTGTGGTCGAAGCAGGTGCAGAAAAGGTCAAACCGCTGCGCATGAAAATCAGCAAGGCCAAAGAACGCGCCTTGATGAAAGAATTCGGTTTAGACGAGACCGTGCTGTCTGAAGAAGACATGCAAAAGCGTCGCTCACGCCTCAAGACCCTGATCAAACTCGGCAAGACCCGTGGTTATTTGACACACGGCGAAATCTCCGACCACTTACCCGACAAGCTGGTCGATGCTGAAACCCTTGAAGTGGTGATCAGCATGTTGAACGACATGGGCGTGGCCGTTTACGAACACACGCCTGATGCAGAAACTCTGCTGCTCAACAACAACACACCCACAGCCGCCACTGAAGAAGAAGCCGAAGAAGAAGCCGAAGCCGCTTTGTCCACAGTGGACAGCGAATTTGGCCGCACCACCGACCCCGTTCGCATGTACATGCGCGAAATGGGCACTGTGGAGTTGCTGACACGTGAAGGTGAAATTGAAATCGCCAAGCGCATCGAAGGCGGATTGATGGAAATGATGTCCGCCATCAGCGCCTCTCCTGCCACGATCGCAGCCGTCTTGGCCATGGCCGAAGACATTCGTGAAAACAAAGTCGTCATCTCCACCATCGTGGACGGTTTCAATAACCTCAACGAAGCCGACGACTACGTGGCCGAAGAAGACTTTGACGAGTTTGACGAAGAAGATGACGACGACGGCAAAGGCGGCTCTAAGGCCCTGACTAAGAAATTGGAAGAGCTGAAAAATGCGGCCCTTGAGCGTTTTGACCGCATGATTGTGTTGTTTGAAAAACTCCGCAAGACCTACGACAAAGAAGGTTACGGCACACCCACTTACATGAAGGCACAAGCCGCTTTGACCACTGAGTTGATGGGCATTCGCTTCACCGCCAAGACCATCGAGAAGCTGTGCGAATCCGTGCGCGGCCAAGTGGACAGCGTGCGTAAAAACGAGCGCGAATTGCGCCGCATCATCGTGGACAAATGCGGCATGCCGCAAGCCACCTTCATCAAAGACTTTCCACCGAACTTGCTCAACCTCAAGTGGGTCGAAAAACAAGCCGCTGCTGGCAAGCCATGGTCTACCACCATGGGCCGCTTCATCCCGCCGGTGCAAGACCTTCAGCAAAAACTGATGGACTTGCAGTCACGCGTGGTGGTTCCTTTGGATCAACTCAAAGACATCAACAAGCGCATGAATGCCGGCGAGCGCAGCTCACGCGGCGCCAAGAAAGAAATGATCGAAGCCAACTTGCGCTTGGTCATTTCGATTGCCAAGAAATACACCAACCGTGGCTTGCAGTTCCTCGACTTGATCCAAGAAGGCAACATCGGTTTGATGAAGGCCGTGGACAAGTTTGAATACCGTCGCGGGTACAAGTTCTCGACCTACGCCACTTGGTGGATTCGCCAAGCGATCACTCGCTCCATCGCCGATCAAGCGCGCACCATCCGTATTCCAGTGCACATGATCGAAACCATCAACAAGATGAACCGCATCAGCCGCCAACACTTGCAAGAGTTTGGTTTCGAGCCTGATGCCAGCGTCTTGGCTGAGAAGATGGAAATTCCAGAAGACAAGATCCGAAAGATCATGAAGATCGCCAAAGAGCCGATCTCGATGGAAACACCAATCGGTGATGATGACGACAGCCACTTGGGCGATTTCATCGAAGACAGCGTCAACACCGCGCCCATTGAAGCGGCCATGCAAGCCGGCTTGCGCGATGTGGTGAAAGACATCTTGGATGGACTCACCCCACGCGAAGCCAAAGTGCTGCGCATGCGCTTTGGTATCGAAATGGCGATGGACCACACCTTGGAAGAAGTGGGCAAACAATTTGACGTCACGCGTGAGCGTATTCGTCAGATCGAAGCCAAGGCTTTGCGTAAGCTGAAGCACCCTAGCCGCAGCGACAAACTGCGCAGCTTCATCGATACGATGTAATTGCCTCAACTGCCCTGCAGTTTACGGCCAACAAGAAGCCCGTCAGTTTTCACTGACGGGCTTCTTCATAGGTGTACCAGCTTAAAACTCTTCAGTATCCACCTCAGAAGCACTGACCGCGCTGTAGCGCGCGCCCTTGACAGTCTGTGAGTTGATCAGCGCTTCTAATTGCTGCATATGCTCAGGCGACAAAACCACATCGACCGCAGCCATGTTGTCTTCAAGGTGGCGAATGTTTTGCGTGCCAGGAATGGGGATGAGCTTGCTGTCTTTGTTCAACAGCCATGCCAAGGCCAGTTGCGCTGGGGTGCAGCCCACTTTGCGTGCAATGGCTTGATAGGCATCAAGCATCGGCAGGTTGGCGGCAAAGGTGTCAGTAGCAAAGCGGGGCATGGCGCGGCGAATGTCATTGACAGCCAAGGTGCCCACATCGCGCAAGTCTCCACACAAGAAACCGCGCGCCACAGGGCTGAACGCGACAAAGGTGGTGCCTAATTCTTCACAGGCTTTGAGCACAGCAATTTCAGGGTTGCGTGTCCACAGCGAGTATTCGGTTTGCACCGCCGCGATGGGATGCACAGCATGGGCTTTGCGAAAAGTGGTGGCTGAGACTTCGCTCAGACCAATTTCGCGAATCTTGCCAGCACGTACAAGGTCGCTCAGCGCACCCACGCTGTCTTCGACGGGCACTTGTTTGTCCCAGCGGTGCAGGTAATAAAGGTCAATGACATCGGTGTCCAAACGGGCCAAGCTGTCTTCGCAGTTTTTGCGCAAGGTCTCTGGCCGACCATCAATCACGCGCTTCACACCCTCAGGAAAAGAGACTCCCGCCATGCCACCTTTGCTACACAAGGTGATTTCATGGCGGTGCGCTTTCAGGGCTTTACCCACCAACAATTCGTTGGTGCCAAAGCCATACAAGGCCGCCGTGTCAAACATGGTCACGCCAAGATCTAAGGCGCGGTGAAGCAGCGCCTCACCCACTTCAGGCGCAGGGGGTGCGCCATAGGCGTGGCTGAGGTTCATGCAGCCTAGGCCAATGGCTGAGACGGTGTAGGGGCCGAGTTGACGTTGTTTCAT
>CAJBHE010000039.1 GCA_903952885.1 uncultured Burkholderiales bacterium | reverse complement strand
AACACATCAGCGGCAGCTACTCTGGCATCATGGGGCTGCCGATGTTTGAAACCGCGCAGCTGTTGCGCGCGTTTGGATTCAAGGTCTAACTCCCTTTCACTTGCGGACCTTCACATGCAACAAGACATCCTCATCAACTGGTCGCCCCAAGAAACCCGTGTGGCCATTGTCGAAACCGGCGCGGTGCAAGAGCTGCACGTCGAGCGCACGCTCGAGCGTGGTTTGGTGGGCAATGTGTACTTGGGCAAAGTGGCGCGTGTGTTGCCAGGCATGCAATCGGCCTTCATCGACATTGGCCTTGAGCGTGCCGCGTTTTTGCATGTGGCCGATTTGATGAGCACTGTGGCTGCACGTCACGCCGACGACAAGGGCGATCCAGCCCCCATCGTGCCGATTGAGAAGCAAGTGTTTGAAGGCCAGTCGCTTTTGGTGCAAGTCATCAAAGACCCGATTGGCACCAAAGGCGCCCGCTTATCCTCGCAAATCAGCATTGCGGGCCGCTTGCTGGTGTTCTTGCCACAAGACCAACACATTGGCGTCTCTCAAAAAATTCCGTTTGAGCAACGCGAGGCTTTGCGCCAACGCCTTCACGCTTTGGCCGAAGCCGCTGCTCAAGATGGCAAAACAGGCAATCAAACGGGTGGCTTCATTTTGCGCACCAATGGCGAAGACGCAAGCGATGCCGAGCTTGGCGAAGACATTGCTTACTTGCGCAAAACGTGGGCTCGCATCAAAGAAGCTTCCACCCGTTTGCCCCCAAAATCCTTGCTTCACCAAGATCTGAGCCTGTTGCAACGCGTGCTGCGCGACTTGGTGAGCGAGACCACGCAAACCATTCGCATCGACTCGGCAGAGCAGTTCAAGAAACTGCAAACCTTTGGCCAAGAGTTCATGCCCAGCGCGGTGGACAAGCTGCAGCTGTACAAAGGCGAACGCCCGATTTTTGACCTCTTCAACATCGATGAAGAAGTTGGCAAGGCTTTGGGTCGCCGTGTGGACCTGAAGTCTGGCGGCTACCTGATCGTTGACCAAACCGAGGCTCTCACCACGGTAGACGTGAACACCGGCGGCTTTGTGGGGGCGCGCAACTTTGACGAGACCATTTTCAAAACCAACCTAGAAGCTGCGGGTGCGATTGCCCGCCAACTGCGCCTGCGTAACCTTGGTGGCATCGTGATTGCCGACTTCATCGACATGACGCGCGAAGACCATCGCGAAGCGGTGTTGTCCGAGTTCCGCAAGCAGCTAGCCCGTGACCGCGTCAAGACCATGGTGAGTGGCTATTCGGCGTTGGGATTGGTCGAGATGACGCGCAAGCGCACTCGCGAATCGCTCGCCCACATGCTGTGCGAGCCATGCCATGTCTGCGACGGCAAAGGCAGCGTGAAAACTGCACGCACGGTGACGTATGACATCTTGCGCGAAATCTTGCGCGAGGCCCGTCAATTCAACCCGCGTGAGTTTCGTGTGATTGCGTCGCCCGATGTGATTGATGTATTGCTGGATGAAGAAAGCCAGCACTTGGCTGGCTTGAGCGATTTCATTGGCAAGCCCATCTCTCTGCAGGCTGAAGGTGCGATGTCTCAAGAGCAGTACGACATCGTCTTGCTCTGAACGGTTAGATTAAGTAACGAGCTTGAAGTGTTTGCGGCTGAAGTCCAGCCCAAATGCCTTCTCAAGCTTCATCAGCCAACGGTGACGCTTTTCACGCTTGCTCAGTTTGTAATCGGGGTCAATTGTGAAGCTTTTTTCGGCTGAGCTTTCCAGCCAAGGCTTGATCAACTCTGGATGTGTGCCCGTGAATGGCTGCAACACTTGCGCATCAAACTGGCTGTAACGAATGGTGGGTGCGCCGTGTGACCAAAACTTGCTCACTTGTTCCATCTTCTTTTGCATCGCCTCGTTGCTGCGCACCCATCCGTAGTGGTAGATTTGCGCATTGGCCAAGGCAGCTTGGGGGTTGCGGCCTTTTTTGTGGTTGGCCGTGATCAGCCAATACTGGCCATCGGGCGCATACGAGCGGATGGTGTTGCGAATCAGGCGGCACTCGCGGCGGTACCAAGCGGGGCTGTTGGCCACAAAGTCTGTCGTGCCATAAAAGTGAAAGTAGTCAAACACCAAGGCTTCGACCGAGGGGTTGGCATGGTGTTGGTCGACGCTGGCGCGGATGTTGGCGAGCTCTGCTTGGTGCACCAGCTCGTCGCCCTCAAGGTAGAACGCCCAGTCGCCTGTGCAGGCGTATTGCGCGATCATTTTTTGCTGGGCATACACAAAGCCGCGGTCAGCCATGCGTTCGTTCCAAATGGTCTCGATCACGCGAATTTTGGGTGAGCCGATGGCATGAATACGCGACAAGGTGTCGTCGTTGCTTTTACCAACCACCACGACAAACTCGTCCACTAAAGGCAGGAGTGAGCGAATGGACGCTTCAAACGGGAAACCTAATTCCACGCCGTTGCGAATGAAGGTGAAACCGCTGATGGATGCTTGGCTCATGGGAGAGTTGCTTCAGAAAAATGGTTGTCAGTGTTTTGCACAGCTATTTGGTACAGCGCCGCATATGCGCCGCCTTTTGCCATGAGTTGGATGTGTGTGCCCGTTTCCACAATGCTGCCTGCTTGCATGACCACAATCAGGTCGGCGTGCTCAATGGTGGACAAACGGTGAGCAATGACCAAGGAGGTGCGGCCTTGCATCAGCAGATGCAAGGCGTCTTTGACGGCTTGCTCAGAGGTGGTGTCCAAGGCCGAAGTGGCTTCATCCAGAATAAGGATGGGCGCATCTTTGTAGATGGCGCGGGCAATGGCCAAACGTTGGCGCTGCCCGCCTGAAAGCTGTGTGGCGTTGTGGCCGACCACGGTGTTTTCTTGGTTCGGGAGACCTCGCACAAAGTCGCCCAAGTTGGCGGCTTCTAGGGCGCTCCATACGCGGGCGGTGTCCACGGCGTCGCCCAAGGCGATGTTTTGCGCCACGGTGTCGTTGAACATCACCACGTCTTGGCTCACATAGGCCACTTGGCTGCGCAGGCTGGCCAGTGACCAGTCTTTGAGCGGTATGCCGTCTAAGCGCACTTGGCCCGAAGTGGCGTCTAAAAAGCGCGGCAGCAAGTTGGCCAAAGTGGTTTTACCTGAGCCCGAAGGGCCCACCAGCGCCACAGTTTGGCCTGGCTGGATGGTCATGCTCACACCGTTGAGAGCGGGTGTGGTGGCCGAGGGGTATTGCAGGCTGACGTGGTCAAAGCAAATTTCGCCTTTGGCATGCACCACGGCATGTGAGCCTTGAGTTTCATCGTCCACGAGGTGGAGCAGGTTGAGGCCGCGCTCTAGAGAGGTGACGCCGCGTGTCAGCGTGCCTGCGACTTCAGACAAGTGTTTGATGGGCGAAATCAGCATCAGCATCGCGGTGATGAATGCGGCAAAGCTACCTACTGTGACGTTTTGAGCGGGGTTTGCGCCCGCGCTTTGGTAAAGCGCCACCATGATGACAGCGGACAAGGCCAATGCAGCCAGCATTTGGATGAGCGGGGTCATGACCGAGTTGGCAATGACAGCTTTGAGTGCCAATTGGCGCAGCTTGAGGTTAGAGCGCGCAAACTTTTCAGTTTGGCTGCTTTGTGCGTTGTGGAGTCGAACCATGCGGTAAGCCAGCACGTTTTCTTCCACCACGTAAGCTAGCTCGTCCGTGGCGTCTTGGCTGGCACGGGTCACGTTGTCGAGGCGGAGTGACAAGGTTTTGACCACCCATGCGATAGGGGGGAAGATGGCAAACACAATGAATGTGAGCTTCCAGTTCAAAACCAACAAGTAACCCAGTAAGGCAAGCAAAGTGACCAAGTCTTTGGCAAACGACAACATGGTAGTCACCAGCAAACTCGCGCCGTTGTTCACCTCATAGACCATGGAGTTGGTCAAGCCGCTGGTGTGTTTGTCGGCAAACAGCTTGGGGTCTGCGCGCAACAACTTTTCAAACAAACGTTGTCGCAAACCTTCCATGGCGTTGTTGGTCACTCGGGCCAAGCAATAGGCGGACACAAAGCCCGCCAAGCCACGCACGCCGAACAGCAACAGCAAGACCACTGGAATCATCCATAGATCAAGAGTGCCGCGGTCAAAGCCGTTGTCTAGCAGCGGTTTCATGAGCGCTGGAATGGCTGGCTCGGTGGCTGCGCCCACAAAAATACCCACAATTCCCAGCGCCAAGGCTGCAGGTTGGCCTGCAAACCACGGCGCCACGCGTTTGAGCCTTTGATACAAGGAATCAGACGGCATGGAAGGGTCGGTGGTGGTCATAAATTCTGAAAGTGGCAACAAAGGCAGTGCTGAGCATTATCGCCACTGGTTCGCCATTAAAATCATCTGATTCGATTGGCTAGCTAACACACTATGACACGTCAACTTCTGCGACTCTCACTTGGACTTTTGACCGCTGGATTGCTGGCTTTGCCAACGTGGGCGCAGTTCAGAGTCGAAGTATCAGGTGTGGGCCTGACCCAAGTGCCTATTGCCTTTGCCCCCTTGCGCGGTGAGGAGGCTACGCCCCAAAAGATTTCCACGATTGTGCAGGCCGACCTTGAACGCAGTGGTCAGTTCCGCGGTGTCAGCGCTGGTGTGGTGACGGATGAGACCCAACGCCCCGACATCAGCGCGATGCGCCAAAAGGGCGCTGATGCACTGTTGACTGGCAGCATCAGCCGCATGGCAGATGGCCGCTACGACGTGCGTGTGCGCTTGTGGGACGTGGTGCGAGGTCAAGACCTCGGCGCCATGAGCTACACCGTGGTGACGGGCGATTTGCGCTTGGCCTCGCACCGTATATCTGACTTTGTGTACGAAAAACTCACCGGTGACAAAGGTGTGTTCTCCACCCGCATTGCCTATGTCACCAAGGCTGGCGCTCGCTATAACCTGTGGGTGGCTGACTCTGACGGAGAAAACTCTCAGTCTGCTTTGGCCAGCCCCGAGCCAATCATTTCACCCAGCTGGTCGCCCTCTGGTGGCCAATTGGCCTATGTGTCCTTTGAATCGCGCAAGCCCGTGGTGTATGTGCACGATGTGTCTACCGGCAAGCGACGTGTGGTGGCCAACTTCCGTGGCTCTAACAGCGCGCCTACCTGGTCGCCCGACGGCCGCAGCTTGGCTGTCACGCTCAGCCGCGATGGCGGTTCTCAGCTCTTTGTCATTGATGCCAATGGTGGCGAGCCAAGGCGTTTGACGCAATCGGCAGGCATTGACACCGAACCCGTGTTCTCGCCCGATGGCACGGCCATTTACTTTGTGAGCGACCGTGGGGGTGCCCCTCAGATTTACCGCATGCCCGCCATGGGCGGCCCTGCCAATCGCGTGACCTTCAACGGTACCTACAACATTTCCCCTTCTCTCAGCCCAGATGGCCGTTGGTTGGCCTACATCTCACGCATGGGCGGCGCATTCAAGTTGCATGTCATGGACATCGCCAGCGGTAACGTGGCAGCGATCACGGACACCAATCGTGACGAGCGCCCCAGTTTTGCACCCAATAGCCGCCTGATCGTGTACGCCACCCAGCAAGACGGTCGCGAAGCCTTGATGACCACCACCTTGGATGGTCGCCTCAAAGCCCGTTTGTCTGGCCAGACCGGTGATTTGCGTGAGCCCCATTGGGGCCCATTTAACAAAGTACAGCCTTAATCTTTCCTCTTCACCTTAAGTATTTCTATGAAAAAAATTCTTTTACTGATTTCCATTGCAGCCGTGTTGTCTGGCTGCGCTTCTGGCGTCAAGCTGGATGATGTTCAGGTCGAAGACCGCTCGGGCGAGAGCAGTGTCAGTGGCCAAAGCGCAATGAGTGGTCTGAACTCCCGCAACCTCGGGGCCATGCAAGGCGTCAAAGTTGGACCCGTGGGCGTGGACCACATCATTTACTTTGACCTCGACAGCTTCAGTGTCAAGGGCGAATACCAAAGCGTACTTGAAGCACACTCGCGTTTTTTGCGCGCTGACCGCAACCGCCGCGTCAACCTCGAAGGTCACACCGACGAACGCGGTGGCAGCGAATACAACTTGGCTTTGGGTCAAAAGCGTTCCGACGCAGTGCGTCGGGCCCTGAGTGCTTTGGGCGTGCCTGACTCCCAAATGGAAGCGGTGAGCTTTGGCAAAGAAAAACCCGTGGCCCAAGGCTCTGACGAATCTGCTTATTCACAAAACCGCCGTGCTGCACTGAACTACCAATGAAACTGAACACTTCTTTTTCTTACCGCGCTGCTGCCTTGGCTGTTATGGCCTGCGTGAGCATGGGCGTGCAGGCCGCTTTATTTGAAGATACCGATGCACGTCGTGCCATTTTGGATTTGCGTGAGCGCGTGGAGCGCCAAGGCGAAGAAATTCAAAACTTTCAACGCAGCTTGCTTGAGCAGCAAAACCAGTTTGAAGCACTGCGCAGCGAAACCGCACGCCTGCGTGGCGAAAAAGAAGAGTTAACACAAGAGCTACGTCGCCAACAAGAGCTGGCTCAAGGCGTAGACGACCGCTTGAAGAAGTTTGAACCCTCCAAGGTCAAAGTTGACGGCCTGGAATTTGTGGCGGACCCTGCAGAGACCAAAGCTTATGAAGATGCTTTGTCTGTTTTTCGCAAGGGTGAGTTTGCAACGGCCATCACGGTTTTCAACGACTTCGTTAAACGCTACCCAAGCAGCGGGTATGTAGTGCCATCGCTGTTTTGGCTAGGCAACGCCCAATACGCCAACCGCGCTTATGCCAATGCCATTTCCAACTTCAACAACCTGCTCAGCAAAGCCCCCAACCACCTGCGTGCGCCGGATGCTTTGTTGTCTGTGGCCAACTGTCAGCTCGAATTAAAAGACATCAAAACCGCCCGCAAAACTCTGGCGGAAGTTGTCAAAGCGTATCCGCAAACCGAGGCCGCTGCAGCTGCCACTGAACGTTTGGCGAAGCTCAAGTGACCGAGCTTGCTGCGCTCACCAAAGAGGTCCTTGGGGCCTTTTTTTTAGGAGGCTTGCTGCTTGGGGCAATCAGCCAGCGCACGCACTTTTGCACCATGGGCGCCATCTCTGACGTGGTGCATTTGGGTGACTGGACCCGCGCTCGCCAGTGGCTCTGCGCCATGGGTGTGGCCGTGTTGGGCTTTACTACTTTGTCTGATCTGGGGCTCATCAACCCCAGCCACACCTTGTATGCCAGCACGCGGCTGATGTGGTTGTCCACCTTGGTGGGCGGTGTGATGTTTGGTTACGGTATGGTCATCGCCTCGGGCTGCGGTAACAAAGCATTGGTACGTATTGGTGGCGGTAATCTCAAATCACTCGTGGTGTTTGTGGTGATGGGCATCAGCGCATTTGCTACCCTCAAGGGCATCACTGCCGTGTTGCGCGTCAATACGGTTGACACCATGTTTGTGGACATGCCTGTTGGCGCTAATTTGAACGCCCTTGGTATTTCCAGCTTGGGCTACTTTTTAGGCGCAGCCTTGTTGGTGCTGGTGCTGCGTCACAAAGATTTTTGGACCTTTGACAGCTTATTGGCCAGCTTTGGTGTGGGCGGTCTGGTTGTGGCCATGTGGTGGGTGAGTGGTCATTTGGGCTATGTGCCCGAACACCCCGAAACCTTGGATGCCGTTTACCTGGCTACCAATTCTGGCCGCATCGAAGCCTTGAACTTTGTCGCACCCGTGGCCTACACCCTAGATTGGCTCATGTTTTATAGCGATGCATCCAAAGTGCTGAGTGCTGGCATCGCCTCTGTGGGCGGTGTGCTACTGGGTTCTGCGGCCTCAGCCTTGCAAAGCAAAACCTTCCGCTGGGAGGGCTTTGCCAACCCTCGCGACTTAGGCCAACACCTGCTGGGCAGCTTGCTCATGGGTGTCGGCGGTGTGACGGCCATGGGCTGCACCTTTGGCCAAGGTCTGAGCGGCATCTCCACCTTGAGCCTCAATTCTTGTTTAGCCTTAGCCGCCATTGTGCTGGGCGCGGTTACGTCGCTGCGCCAACAAGCCGCGCGTCTTGAGCGCACCGCTTGTGCTTGAACCTTCAATTCCTGAATTGTCTGTAACCGACCGCCGCTTCGGTGGCCTTGACCGTTTGTACGGGTTAGGTGGTGCGGCACGTATCCGTGCTGCCCATGTGGTGGTGGTAGGAGTGGGCGGTGTGGGCTCGTGGACGGTTGAGGCCTTGGCGCGCAGCGGGGTAGGGCGCTTGACCCTGATTGACCTTGACAACGTGTCTGAGTCCAACATCAATCGACAAATCCACGCGCTGGATCACACGGTGGGCATGGCAAAGGTGGAGGCCATGCGTCATCGCATAGCGCAAATCAACCCCAACTGTGTGGTGACCTGCATTGAAGATTTTGTAGAACCCAGCAACTGGCCTCAGATTTTGAACGGTGCAGAGGTCGATGCCGTCGTTGATGCATGTGACCAAGTCAAAGCCAAAACCGCCATGGCGGCATGGGCCCTGAAACAACCTGTGTTGTTCATCACTGTGGGCGCTGCTGGTGGCAAGCGACAGGCGCATCAAGTAGACATCGACGACCTGTGCAACACCAGTCACGATCCGCTGTTGGCTAAGCTGCGTTACAACCTGCGACGTGAACATGGCGCAGCCCGTGATGGAAAAAAAATAGGGCTTGCGTGTGTGTTCAGCCGTGAGGCAGTGAAGCAGCCTGATGCCAGCTGCAACACCTCAAGTGATGGGCAAGGCGATGGTTCTTTGAACTGCAGTGGCTATGGCTCTGTGGTGAGCGTCACGGCCACTTTTGGACAGTGCGCAGCAGGCTGGGTTTTTGATCAAATTTCTTCCATGCCATTGCCAAAAGCATGAAAATTAAGTTATACTTTTAGGCTTCGCAGCGTACGTAACATACGTTAATGACGCTGTGTGATGGGACCATAGCTCAGTTGGTAGAGCAGCGGACTTTTAATCCGTTT